>CAYYZT010000206.1:0-6334 GCA_964476015.1 uncultured Chitinophaga sp. | reverse complement strand
GCCCCGTACTCGCGCAGGAGGGGCAAGTCGCCGCTTACCTGCGCAAACGCCTGTTGCGCTTGGAACATGTTGCCCCCGCCCAACGTGCCGCCCACGCACAGTATGGCAAAAACAATGGCCAACACCTTGCCCAGCTTGCCCCAGCCCCGCAGGGCCAGCCCTTTGCTGAGGTACTGCATGGGGCCGCCATACACCTGCCCGTCCGCATCAACGTCGCGGTATTTTACCCCCAGCGTACACTCGGCGAATTTGAGGCACATGCCCAGCAGCCCCGCCACTATCATCCAAAAGGTGGCACCCGCGCCGCCCAAGGCAATGGCAAAGGCCACCCCCGCTATGTTGCCCAGCCCCAACGTGCCCGAAAGCGCGGCGGTAAGTGCTTGAAAGTGGCTCACCTCGCCCACATCGCCGGGCTTGTCGTATCGGCCGCGCACTAGGTCAAGGGCATGCTTAAAGCCCCATAGGTTCAAAAGTTTTAGCCGGAAGGTAAAGAACAGGCAGCCCAATATCAGCCACACCACCACCAAAGGGATGCCCTTGGTTTTCACGGTACCGTTCGGGTAGCGGAAAGGCTCGCCTTGTGTATCTTTCAGCACGGGATCGTAAATGCCGAGCGCGGAAAATGGATCGAAAAACAATATGGCATCCAGCCAGCCTACTATGGGGAAAAAGAAGGCATTGATGCGCTCGCTTACCGAACCCACGGCAACATCGTATGGCAATACCAGCGTGTCGTTGTCCGCATCCACCACAATTACTTCCCCCGCTATGCCCTCGCGCACGCCTTGGGTAGCCATGGACGTTACCGGGGTGGACTGTTGTGGCCAGAAGTAGCGGTATGGCGGCTGTCCGCCCTCCACTATGGCCTGCGCCGTGCCATCGTTTATCTCGCCGGAGGGGTTCAGGGTCTCCACATGGCCCGTGAGGCCGCTTTTGGAATAGCCCGTAACGGCAACCAATACCCAAATAGAAAGGAGCAAATACTTCATAGTAGCAAGCTGTATGGTGCTAAACTAACTATTTACCTTTGCTTCTAAATTTTTTTGGATGGATAATCTTAAACACAAAGGTCACAAAGGAATCACTAAGAGCACTAAGCACATCAAATGTCTTTGTGGCCTTTGTGCATTTTCTTAGTGTCCTTTGTGTTTAAACGAAACACCATACAATCCTCTCACCTTCAAGCTGGTATAATATGAAACCAGCACCAACACCAGCATGGCTATGGCCCCACCGGCGGCTGCAATAGCATCTCCGCTGGCGATATGTACGTACACCGCGCCGATGGCGTAAAACAACAACCCCGCATAGGCCCCTTCGCGCAGACGGGCCAGTTGCGGCAGCAATATGGTTACCAGCCCGAGCAGTTTCATCACGCCAAAAAAAGGCACTAGGTATAGGGGAATGCTCGCCCGGTTCATGCCCGCAACTATTTGTTCGGATAGGGTGAGGTCGCCCACGGAGCTGCCTATTAACAACAACGCCAATAATACGGTTGATACCCAGTATGCTATTTTCACTTTGTTCATGTAAGGTAGTTTATGCTTTTGTTGAATGATGAGGCAAAACTACCTACCTTTGGTATCCAAAAGATAACAGTTACCCAATGGATACCAGTACCCTCAAGGATACCAACCACTTACCGCAAGAGCCGCCGCACGACATAGCACAGTGCAGCAAACAACTGCTACCCATCCGCGATACGTTGGATATGCTGAGCGGCAAATGGAAAATCATCATTATTATGGCCCTGTTGCAAAACGGAAAGACCCGCTTTAAAGAACTGCAACGCCTACTGGGAAGCGTAACGGGCAAGGTGCTGAGCAAGGAGCTGAAGGAACTGGAGCAGAACGGCATCCTCATCCGCACGGTGCGAGACACCTCACCCATTACCGTGGAATATGAGCTTACGCCCTATGGCGCAACGTTAAAGGATGCCATGATAGCCCTACATACTTGGGGCACCGAGCACCGCCGTAAAATGATGGGCAAATAATATATCTTCATCGCAAAAAAGGCCATGCAGAAGCTATCCGAAATTTATGTGGACGATGTGTCCATCACCTATCTGCCTTCCGAAGAGCCGGGCGGGCCTGCGATAGAGGTTAAAACTCCCTTTAAAAGAACATTGGAAGTACGCACCACATCCGCTTGGCTACGGTTCGTTCATTACTTGGTGGATACCATTGCGCTCTATGGGTTGTTTATTGTGTTGGCCGTTGTTTATGTAACCATTACCGGGGGCCTGCCGGAAGATGACGGCATAATATACCTATTGCTTTTTACTGCCTTTGTGGGTTATTACATGCTGATGGAGGGATTGCTGCAAACCACTTTGGGAAAGCTATTTACAGGCAGCATTGTAGTGGACGAGTATGGCAACAAGCCCAATTTTAAACAGGTAGCAGGCCGTTCTTTTTCGCGCCTGGTACCTTTGGAGCATTTCTCATATTTTGGCGAGCCGTGCCGCAGTTGGCACGATAGCTGGAACGATACCTATGTGGTGCGCAAAAAAGATTTGGCTTGGATGAAACAACGCCTAGCCGAACAAGAAGGCGGCGAAACCACGTTGTACAATTCGTTTGTAGCCCGGCAACAGTAAGCCCTGCCTACCGCCCCACCTCGAACACGGCCAGTCCGTCTTGTTCCAATATCCTCGTTATTGTGTAAGTGCTATCCAGTTTGGGCATAATATGCGGCCCGTTGGTTATCACCCTATCGCCGGGCACCACTTGCGGCAGGTATTTTTTGGGTATGGGAATGCCCCTTTGTCGCGCAACGGTTAAATAAAACTCCGTATGGGCGGCATATTCCGTGTTTACCCAAACCGTGTTCTCGGGCACATCGCCTTGCCTTATGGCATCACGCAAGTAATAAGTGGCGGCATACATAGCCTGTTCGTAGCCGTGTTCTTTTCTGGCAACAATCCCTTCCAATACTTTTACGTATGGCACTGCAAGGTAAACCGAAATGCACAACATCAACCCCCATCGCCAATATTTGCCCCGGGCAGCGGCATACTCGCCCAGCCGCAGATATACCACATCGTACACAAACACGGCCACCCGCAAGGCCAGCAACGGGTACACGGGCATATCGTACCACTCCAGTTTGGTTTTAGAAGTGGAAATAACGAGCAGGAACAGCACCGACACCAAGGCAAGGTAGGCTATCAATCGCCGGTGCAGCGGGTTGCTTACCCATTTTATCAAAACCAGCGACAAAAGCACCACGGGTACCCCGAAGGTAAACTTGTGCCGTACCATCGCTTCGAAATAATACCCGAACCCGTGCCTATGCTCCTCAACGGTTTTGAAGAAACGCCCACCCAGCTCGTTCTCATAGATGGCCTGCCAATACCCGGGCAATGCCTGTTCGCGCAGCCAATAGTAGCCTCCTATTACCAACACAAAAAAGACGGCCCCCATATAAAAAGCAGGGGTTTTGAGCAACGCCAACAACTTGCCCCTGAAAATGGTGTACAAGCCCACGCCCGGCAAAAAAAGCAGGGCCGCCACGCCCTTTGTTAGCGCGGCAAGGGCAAGTGCGGCAAAGAATATACAGAGGTTGCGCTTTTCCCCGTTTTCCGTCCAGGCAAACCACGCAAGGCTGGCAAGGGCAACAAAGAGTACCAGCAACACGTCATAATCGCCCGTGCGGGCACCGTGGATGGTTACATAGCCTTGGATGCCTACCAACACCAACGCCGCCAAAGCACCTATGGCATTTGTATGCAGCATGCGCCTTGAAAACAGGAACAGCACCAAACAAGTGGCCGTGGCAGCCAAGGCCGCGGGCAGCCGTATGGCCCACTCGGTAAGCCCCAAAAACTTGATGCTGACAGCTTGTAGCCAGATCATTAACGGAGGCTTGGTACCCCAAAGGTCGGGCTGGTGCTCAAAGGTGGTTACCAGCCAATTGCCGCTTTCCGCCATTTCCATGGCGTTAAAAGCCAAGCGCGACTCATCGTATAGCCTGATAGGCAGGTAACCCAAAAACAGGAAAAGCGGCAGGCAAACCAATACCGCCACAAGCAAGTAAACGAGCCCCAGGGATATTTTTTTTGCCATGTGTTGCAAAGGTAAGGATTATGGTTTTATCTCGCACACGCACCTAAAGCCGGTGTACCTTTCGCCCATTTGAACGGTATCCGTTTGGTGGTAAAACGCCAGCCCCGCATCGGTTTCCTTTACATAAAACAGCGAGTCTTCGCTTTGGGTGTATTCGTAGATGTTGGAAAAAGAGGCTTTCCGTTTGCTTTGCTTGGCAGCATACGGCGTATATTCCGGTATGCCCGCAGTGTCTGGTTCAGCGGATTTGTAGAATTTGCCTTGCACACGATACTCGTTGGCAAACGCTGCCAACTCGTGGTGGTACGGCAATCGGTACTCAAAGTTTTCATAAGCCTTTATGGGCCTTTCGGCATCGGTATAGCCCACGTAGAACAATATTTTCACCATGGCCGTGCGCCAGCGGCAAAAGTCCATGGCTTGCTGGCGGGTACAGGTGGCCACAGGGTATGAGCTGTAAGCCGGATGGCTCAAGTATAGGTCGTAATCTTCAATAACGGTACTGTCATCACCCACAAAATTTAGGTAAGACCTTGGTATTAACCTTAAAGGCGGTATAATGGAAGAATCAACTTGGTTTCGATAACAGTTTTGCTCCAGATACGTTTTTTGCCCGTCAACAGATACTTGGCTTTTGATGGCATTGGCATACGCTATCAGGCATTCCTTATGGTAAAGCTTGGTGGCGTACAGAAATTCCCGATAACCAATATTGTCTATGGGCACCGCATCCATGTACAAGTGCGGCCTAAAGAAAACCGTGCCCGGCAGTTCGGCCTTCTTCTTTTCCTTCGGCACAAACGCCCCCAATGCACCGATGCTACACAGCACGGCACACCATAAAAGCCCTTTTAAACCAAGTTTCATGTTAAGTACTAAATGCCCGTATTCTTGTGCCGAGGGCGGTGCCCCCGGCTAATGATATGGTGCCCCGTTGGGGCGTTTGCCGTTTTCGGCAAACCGTACCTTGCAAAATCGTACCTCAAACCTTAGTTTCCCTCTTTCTCGGGCGTGGGCGCGCTGCTACCGGTAAGGGCTTCCAGCTCCTTATCGATGTAGTATTTGCCCAAGCCATCGGTGCCGATAAGCTCTATGCGCTCCAAAATGTGGTTGAACAATACCTCTTCTTCGCGCTGCTCGTCCACATAATATTGCAGGAAGTTGTAGGTGCCGTAGTCTTTTTCGTTCTGCGCCAGTTCCGATAGCTGGTATACCGATGCCGTAACGGCTTCCTCGTTCTTCAGGGCTTCCTTCACCATTTCCACAATGCCTTTAAACTTGGTGGTAGGCTGCTTGATAGCCGGTGCCAGCGCGTGGCCCTTTACGGAGTTGATGTAGTGGAAAATTTTGAGCATGTGGCCGCGCTCTTCGTGGCTTTGCGCGAAGAAAAATTTGGCAGCGCCTACCATGCCCTGCTGTTCGCACCAAGAGCCCATGGCCAAGTATGCGTATGATGCGGCAGCCTCCATGGCCACCTGTTCGTTAAGTGCTTTTTCGAGAGTTTTTGATAGCATAACCCAATAGTTTTTGTAGGAACAAATATACCCAAATGAACACCGCCCCGGTAGCTTTAGTTGCCCAAGGAGTGGAATTAGGGCTAATTTATAAACAGTCCAGATAAAAGCAAGACTAGTTTGATGCCGCTTTTCGGCATATCAACATGCTATGGCTTACCAACACATCGGCTTGGGGGAAGGTATCGAACGGCGGTGCCAGCTTTATCTGTTCTAAATGGTGCATGCTGCCCAACCTGTTATCCTCGTCTATTATTTGGAAACCGCATTGCCCCAAAAGCTCCCGATATTGGTTGATGCGCCAGCGGTTTTGGGGCTGTATGTCGTTGTCAATCCGCTGCCATTCGCTTTCGGTAAATTTCAGGTAGTTGTATATGGTAATACCCTTGTCCAAATGTGCGAAGTGGTCGCTCATATCGATAAAGTGGGTCATCAGGCCATCCGGTTTCAGTAAGCGGTGAAACTCCAACAATATATCCTTCAACACCCCCGGATACACGTGCTCGAACGTGTTGTTGGAGTGTATCAGATCAAAGCTTTCTTTGGGCAGGCCGGTATTGCGGGCATCCAACAGCAGTGCCTCGCACCCTATGTATTTCAGCATTTCTTGCGGCGACTCGGATTTGGCCAGCAAGGTTTCCAATGTTTCCAACCGCTCTGGCAAGGCAGGGATAAACGCTGCCAGCCTGCCATCGCGGGCATAGGCCAAAAATTTGGAGATGGTAGCCTTTAAGGCCGGGGCGCGCAGCA
>CAYYZT010000205.1:5448-6367 GCA_964476015.1 uncultured Chitinophaga sp. | reverse complement strand
TTCCAAACCCAATAATCCCCACAGTTTTTCCTCCCAACTCTGTCCCTCTATTAGGCTCCCTCAGCCATTGCCCTTTTCGTACTTGTGCATCGGCGCGGGCTATATGGTTCATCAACCCCAGCAGCATGCCCATGGCATGTTCCGCTACCGCATCCCGGTTGCCCTCAGGTGTGTTGAAACACCTAATCCCCCGGGCTTCCGCATGTGGTCGGTCGATTACTTCCAATCCCGAACCAAGCCGTCCTATAAATCTCAGACGTACCCCTCTGTCAATCAGTTGCACGCCCGCATATATTTTACTGTTAATGATAAGGCCTACATATTCGGCAATAATATCCAACACGGCCGCCTCATCGGTTTCGGGCCGGTAATCGGCCTCGTAGCCCAATTGTTGCAGCCCATCCAGCAGCAGTGGATGCACGGGGTCCGTAATCAGGATTTTGCCTTTGTGGTTCACTTCTTATCCAAAAGTTGGGTAACCGCCATAAAATCGTCCAACCCCATCTGCTCCGGCCTACGGGTAAAGTACTCCGTGGCGAGGGCCTCTTCGTTGGGCTTGAAAGCCGACAAGCTGTTGCGCAGCATTTTGCGCCGCTGGTTGAAGGCGGCTTTCACCACCTGTGTAAACACGGCTTGGTTACAAGGAAGCGTTTCGCGGTCGTTCCGTTGCAAGTTGATTACCACCGAATCCACTTTGGGCGGCGGCGAGAACGATTGCGGCGGTATGTGGCAGATAAGGGACATGCTGTACCACGGGGCCAGCAGCACGCGAAGTATGCCGTAGTCTTTGGTGCCGGGACCTGAGATAACGCGTACCCCTACTTCTTTCTGGAACATGCCCACCACTTGTTTCACGCGGTCTTTGCGGTCCAGCACGCTAAACAGTATTTGGCTGGAGATGTTGTAGGGGAAATTGCCC
>CAYYZT010000205.1:1598-5438 GCA_964476015.1 uncultured Chitinophaga sp. | reverse complement strand
CCTTGCCAGCAGGCGATATTTATATTGCGGGCAAGGCACTCCAATCAAACTTAAGGAAGTCTTGGTGGATGAGCCTGCCGCTCAACGCGGGAAACTGTTTGTTGAGGTACGGAATCAAATCATCGTCTACCTCCACGGCATAAAACCGGTCGCCGTACTTTTCCAGCAACGGCGCGGTTAGTACCCCTCGGCCGGGGCCTATTTCCACCACGGTAAAGTTGCCCGGCCCTGGCAGGGCGGCCACGGTTTGGCGCACCACCTCCATGTCCTTCAAAAAATGCTGCCCGAAGGCTTTTTTCGCTTTATGATCCAAGAATAGATGTGAGATATGAAATGAGAAACTCGAAACACTATCAAAGCAAAATTACCCATTTTTAACGTGTAATTTTGCGGCTAGATTAGCAACTCTTTTACCGATTCATATTTCTCATCTCATATCTCGCCCTTTGATACAAGACCAAATTATCTACGAAGACAACCATCTGCTGGTGGTGAACAAGCTTGCCGGGCAGCTATCACAGGGCGACATAACGGGCGACCCTTCCTTGGCCGAAGACCTGAAAGCTTACCTTAAGGAAAAGTACAACAAACCGGGCGAGGTGTTCCTGGGCGTGGTACACCGGCTGGATAGGCCCACCAGCGGCTGCATCCTCTACGCCCGCACCAGCAAGGCACTTACCCGGCTAAACGAGATGTTGCGCGAGCGTACCGTGAAGAAAACCTATTGGGCCTTGGTAGCCAACCGCCCCCAACAAGAGGAGGCCACGCTGAAACACCACCTGCTAAAGCACGGTAGCAACAACACGAGCGTAGTAGTATCGCCCAAGCACAAGATGGGCAAGGAAGCCAAACTACATTATATATTGCTAAAAAGCCTGAAAGACAGGCACCTGCTGGAAGTAACGTTGGAAACCGGCCGCCACCACCAAATAAGGGTGCAGCTAAACAGCATCGGGTGCCCCATTATCGGCGACCTTAAATATGGCTACCGCATACCCAATACCGACAAAAGCATCTGCCTGCACGCCCGCCGGGTAGAGTTTATACACCCCGTGCAAAAAACCTTGATGACCTTCGAGGCCGCCCTGCCGGAACTGGAGATGTGGAGAGGGATTAAACCTTAAAGGCTGTTTTACAAGACCCCTATCGGGGTCAAATATCTGTAGTATGCAATCCCATGACAAAAGGCTCCTTGGGAGCCTTACATTCCGTACCGGAATGTAAACTTATGCGTTCATTACAATGAAAATCAGCAGGATAGCAACTTCCAGCCACCCTCGTTTGCGTTTTTAGCAAACAAAAAAAGAGGAATCGGCAGCATGTGCTACTGCCGATTCCCCTATATATAATATGGTGTACCGGCGCACTGGCCGATAACCGATTCTCCAAGAAAACTATGGATTATGCCTTGGCGGCAATAACCACTTTGCCTTTGTAGTAAAGGTCGCCGTTTACTTCATAGGCGCGGTGAAACAGGTGCGGGGCACCGGTTTCTTTGCAGGTGCTCACGTTAGGGGCTTCAGCCTTGTAGTGGGTGCGGCGTTTGTCGCGGCGGGTTTTGGATATTTTTCGCTTAGGATGTGCCATGGCTCAATCAAAAATTTTATTTCAGTTTCTTTAATGCCGACCATCGCTGGTCAATATCGTCGTCGTTATTATCGTCGTCTTTGTCGTCGCTGCCTTTGTCGCCGTCAAAGTAGCCCAGTTTTTCCAGCACTACCTTGTTGCATTGCGGGCCGCCTACCTCATCGGGCGGGCACCCTTTCTGCAACGGGATGCTCAAGGTCACAAATTCGTACACCAAATGCGCCACATCCAAGTGCGTTTCGCCGGGCTGCAAGAAAAGGATATCCTCTTCTTCCTCCATCCTATCGGCATCTTGGTGAAATTTTACGTACACCGTAAACTCATCCAACAGCTCTTGGTCAATCTCGTTCAAGCAGCGGTCGCAAGTGGCCTTGATGGTACCTTCCACGTAAAACGTGAGCACTATCATGTTCTGGCGTTTGTCCAACACCATCTCCACTTCCACGTTGCTGCCCGTAACGGGTTCGCTTGGTTCGAAGTACGTAAAGAACTTATCCTCTATTTCGAACTTGAAACTCGTTTCCCCCAGCTTTAATCCCACAAAGGGGATCACAAATTCACGAAGGGCAACATCACGGGACACGTCAAGAAAGATTTAAAGGACTGCAAAGGTAAAGGATAAATCGGAAATGTGGAAATCTTTTTTCTTTAGTAGCAAGTAGTGAGTATCAAGTATCAAGATTGATTTGCTTATGCAGTTGTTTTATCCCATTAAAACTTACCTCCTTAATGGATTTTAGCATTTGGTGGCTATTTTCTTGGCTCCAAGGATCCCCATACTCCATGCTGCCAATAGGTACGTAATTGTGATAAATATTATAGGAATACTCTCCAAACTCAAATGCCAAATCAGAAAAGTAACTCTCATGAATAAGAGTTTCCTTTTGCCTCAGCACTAGTTCAATGGTAATTTTAGCAAGCTCAATTTTAGTAGGCAATGGAACAATCCATCCCTCTGCCTTTTTCATTATAGGCTTTTTTTTTGATGCTTTCCATTGAGCATTGTACAAACTGCTATAGTCATTGAAAGCTTTGTCAAATTCTTCCCTTGAAGCAAGATTCATTTTATTTATTGAATAATACACCTCCATACTGCTTGTTGCCAAAGAAAACTTTGTGTGTAAATAGCAATATGAGTTAACAAATTCTTTTACATGGGCATTAAAAAGTTGCTGAATAATCTCATTGGTAGCTTTAGTAGCCTTTTCCGCCCTAGCTCCTTTCGACCACACCTCTATCTCCTTATCCAAATCATCTTCTTCCTCAATATCTTCTCCCTTGGCAGCTTTAATACTGGTTTCAAACGACCACACCAACCTGTTGGCAATATAATTACGCAGGGCATGGCGGTCTACGCCAGTATCCATTTTGTTTAGGGCATCTAAGTAGCCTTTCTTGTCTTTGGAAAGGATGATCACGGGCGGATATCCGGCCCGCATCAGCACATAATTCATTAATAGCCTTGCCACGCGCCCGTTACCGTCGTCAAAAGGGTGGATAAGGACAAAACGATAGTGCAACTCGGCGGCTATTTGAACGGAATGCTTACTTCCGTTTTCAATTTCCCCTCGATACCATTGCACCAAATCTCCCATTTTGGCGGGTGTTTCTTCTGGGCTGGCATAGCGGAACTCTTCGCCATTTTGCAAACGAACGGAATTGAGCGAAGTTTTATATTCGCCAGGTACAATCTGCTTCTGGGTTGGTTTACCGTCGCGAGTTATCGCAGCCTTGTAATAAGGCTCTTTGAGGATTAACCTGTTCAATTCCCTTATAAAAGCCTCATTAAATCTATCTTCCTCCTCTCCTGCCAAATCCCTCAACCACGCCACAGCCACATCGTGCGCTTTCATTTCCTCATATTCGCGCAGGGTATGGTCGCCAGTGGTTTTTCCAAAAATGAGCAGCAATTCCGTTTCACCATAGCTCAACGTATTACCCTCAATATGGTTAGAGTTGTAATTCCATTCAAGTCTAAACTTCTTCCAAAGCCTGTCCTCGTCCTCTTTTTTCAAAGGGCGCAACACATCCAATTCTTGCCTTAGATGCTCAATGGTTTCAATGATATGGGTGCGGCTCATTTATCCAAAGATAATATATGCCTGCTAAAAGAAGTTCAAAAAACCGTGGACAGTCGACCGTGAACCATCAACCAATCACTCGCTACGCTTTTCCTTTACCACCAGCGGGTCGGCGTGGCTTTCGTCGTAGGCTTGGCGGTTGCGCAGGGCATCGATGCCGGTGTATATGGCC
>CAYYZT010000205.1:0-1588 GCA_964476015.1 uncultured Chitinophaga sp. | reverse complement strand
ATGGCCTCGCGGAACGAGTTTTCGTCGGCTAGGTTTTGGCCAGCAATGTCATAGGCCGTGCCGTGGTCGGGCGAGGTGCGGATGATGGGCAGCCCGGCGGTGAAATTTACGCCGTTGCCAAATCCCATGGATTTGAAGGCTACCAAGCCTTGATCGTGGTACATGGCCAGCACGGCGTCGAATTTTTTAAAGGCCCCCGAACCGAAGAAACCGTCGGCGGGGTAAGGGCCAAAAGCCAATATCTTGGCCTCTTGCGCCTTTTGTATGGCCGGGGCGATGATTTCCTTTTCCTCCTTGCCTATCAGCCCGTTATCGCCCGCATGGGGGTTGAGGCCCAGCACGGCAATCTTAGGCCGTTCGATGGCGAAATCGCGCTCCAAGGATTTGCTCATTATTTCCAGCTTCTGCACGATAAGCTTGGCGTTGAGCTTGGCCACCACATCCTTAATAGGCACGTGGTTGGTAGCCAGCCCTACCCTTACGGCATCGCTTACCAAAAACATCATGCTCTCGGCCGTGCCGAAGTAGCGGGTAATATACTCGGTATGCCCCGTAAACTCCACCCCTTCTATCTTGATGTTGTGTTTGTTGAGCGGGGCCGTAACCAGCACATCGATATAGCCGCTCTTCAAATCGCCCAAAGCCTCGTCCAGCAACGTGATGGCCGCCTTTCCAGCCGATGCCGTTTCCTCGCCGGGCTGTACCTCAAACTCGTCGTCCAAGCAGTTCACTATGTTCAAACCCTTGGGATTGAGCAGTTTCGGGTCTTTGCTTTTCAACACTTGGTGTTGCAGCTTGTCGAACTGGAACAAGTGCTTGTAGTGGTTGATGATTTTGGGCGAAGCATACACGATGGCGACACACTGCTCGAACAAGCGGTTGTCGTTAAACGCTTTCAGCACCACTTCCGGCCCAATGCCGTTGTAGTCGCCTATGGTAATACCTATACGGGGAAGTTCTTTTTTCATGTTGGTTAATCGGTTTATCTGTTTATCGGTTGATCGGTGTGTAACAACCTACAGATTCATTGCTGCTTTCGCGATTTCAGATAGCTTATAAATGCATTGAGTTTTCTAGTTAGTACATCAATGCGGGTTTTGTATTGGTCGTATACTTGTTGGCTCATATATTGACAATCCAACGCAATTAATAAATGATCCTTTACTTCTTCCAGTGAGCCACGAGAATGCCTACAAAACTGTATAAATTCTTGATAGTGATAACGCCCATATCCTTCGGCAATATTGTTGCCTATTGACCTACTGGCACGGATGAGTTGGTCGCTCAACCTATATCGCTCATCCGATGGAAGTCCCTTTGTCAACTCAAATATGTCTTTTCGTAAGGCCCTTGCTTCTTGCCAGATAATTAAATCTTCAAAAGATCTTAAGCCATTGAAATTTGAGGCTTCTTGCTCCGACATTACTAATTGATTAATTGCTACCGATTAACCGATAACAGATTAACAGATAACAAGACCTATACTCGCTTCTTCAAGAAATCATACAACAAGCGCACCCCATAACCGCTACCATACTTAGGGCGATAAGCCTCGTTGCGGTCCAAGTAGGCAGGGCCGGCAATGTCG
>CAYYZT010000204.1:363-6431 GCA_964476015.1 uncultured Chitinophaga sp. | reverse complement strand
AGAGCGACTTGGTTTTCGTGGGCATCAATCCCGATTCCTTGCAATGGCAAAACACGGGCGTATCCGACGTGGTGGACGGGCTGAATTATATCTATACCTATGCCGACGAGGTAGGCAAACCCGTGGTGGCAAACCTTAGCTGGGGCTCGCCCGTGGGCCCGCGCGATGGCTCCTCGCTCTTCAGCCAAGCCGTGGATGCGCTGAGCGGCAACGGCAAGGTATTGGTGCTCTCCGGCGGCAACAACGGCGAGCGGCGGCTACACCTGCAACATAGCTTTACTACCACCGATACCATTATCAAAACCTTCCCCACCTTCAACCAGTATCTGGCCGACAAAAAGGCGTGGCTGGATATTTGGGGCCATGCCGGGCAATCGTTTTGCGCACAGGTAAGCCTATATAACAATGGGGTGGTTTCTTCCACGCCCGTAGTATGCCTTACGGGCCAAGTAAACCGCTATACGCTGATAGGCCAAAATGGCGATACGTGCTTGGTAACGATAACCACTTCGCAATCCGAGTTCAACGGCAAGCCACGCATCTATATCGGGCTGGATAGCCGAAGCAACGACACGGTAATGCTCACCCTAAAAGCTACCGATGCCGACATCCACCTTTGGAACGGTTATGTATTTGACGGCAGTGGCTACTTCGGAGAGTTGGAAGACTTTGGCTACGCTTGGGCCACCGAAGGCAACACGGATTGCACCACCAGCGATTTCGTTTCCACCAATTCGGCTATTTCCGTGGCGGCTTATGTAGCTAAAGCACGTTTTAGAAACATCAGCAACCAAAACCTTGGTTTCGGTGCATCTGCCAGATTGCACGACTTGGCTCCTTTCTCCAGCCACGGCCCTACAGCCAACGGTACCGTGAAACCCGATATTGCCGCACCGGGTTTTTGCGTGTTTTCCGCCGTTAATTCTTTTGATGCCAGCTACCTGCCTAATGGCGACAACTACCAATCGGTAATCAGCAGGGATACGTTTCAAGGCCGTGTTTATTACTTTGCCCAGTCATCGGGCACCTCTATGTCGGCCCCCGCTACGGCTGGCGTGGTGGCATTGATGCTGCAAGTCAACCCCCAGCTAAGACCAGCCGATGTGCGCAACATCCTTGCCCTTACGGCCATTAAAGATTCCTTTACCGGCTTGCCGCAAGTGCCCGATAGCAGCAACAACCTGTGGGGCCACGGCAAAATAAACGCCTACCAAGCCGTGCTGATGGCTGCCAATTATACCGTGGGCATGCAAGAGCCAATGGCCAACGGTATGCCCCTTGCCCTATACCCGAACCCCAACCGTGGCAGTTTTACCTTGGATTTGATTGCCGAACAACCCGAGCAGGCCCAGATACAAATATTCGACTTTGGTGGAAGGATGATGCACCAGCAACCGTGGCTACTTGACAGCGGCTACAACCAAACCAAACTGGACTTGGAAGGTGTTGGCAAGGGCGTTTACGTTACCCGCATTGTAACCGCCAAGGGTAATTATACGGTGAAGATGGTGGTGATGGAGTAAAACTAACCTCCACTTGAAAGCGGAGGCAATTGATACTTCCGTTATGTCCATACACAAGTCTTGTGTCTTGCGTCTAATATCTTGTGTCTAAATTCCGTACCTTAGTTCGCCCTTAAAACAACGGCTTTTTATGAGCGATTTGGTAAAGGAATTCAACGACTACCGCACGCGCACCAACGAGTTGATACTGAGCAAGGACAACTTGGTAATGAAGCGCATCTATAACCTCGATACCCAAAGCTACCAGCCCGGTGCTTTAGGGGTGGACGTAAAGGAAATGCTTGGCTTGGTGAGCAGTATGGTGCTGCGGTGCGATGACTGCATCAAGTACCACCTCGGCAAGTGCCACGAAGTGGGCATCACCACCGAACAGATATACGAAGTATTTGCGATAGCGAACCTTGTGGGCGGCACTATCGTTATCCCTCACACCCGCCGCGCTGCCGAGTATTGGGAAGCGCTCAACGCACCTAAACCATGAGTACTACAAACGATAAGAAGCTTTTTCTGCTGGATGCCTATGCCTTGATTTATCGCGCATACTTCGCGCTCAACAGTACGGCCAAGGGCACCACGGGTTTCCATAACTCCAAAGGCTTCAATACCTCCACCGTTTACGGTTTTACCAATACCCTGCTCGATTTGTTGCAAAAAGACAAGCCCAGCCATATTGCGGTGGTGTTTGATGCCCCAGGGCAAACGGACAGGGCCGTGGCCTACGATTTCTACAAAGCCAACCGACAAGAAACGCCGGAAGACATCAAAAGCAGCATCCCCGTTATTAAAGAGCTGATAAAAGCTTTCGACATACCGATTTTGGAACTGCCGGGCTATGAGGCCGACGATATTATCTGCACCGTGGCCAAACAGGCCGAAAAAGACGGCTACCAAGTATATATGGTTACGCCCGATAAGGACTTCGGACAAGCCGTTACGGATAATATCTGCATCTACAAACCGGCCTACAAAGGCGGCGGATTCGACCGCATGTGTACGCAGGATGTGTTGGATAAATGGAGCATCAAACGGGTTGACCAAGTAATTGATATTCTTGGCTTGATGGGCGATGCGGTGGACAATATTCCCGGCGTGCCGGGCGTGGGCGAGAAAACCGCCGCCAAACTGTTGCAGGAGTTTGATACCATTGAGGGCATCTACGAAAACTTGGATAAGGTTAAGGGAAAATTAAAAGAGAACCTCGAAACCTATAAAGAGCAGGCTTTTGTGTCGAAACACTTGGCCACCATTATTTGCGATGTGCCGATTACGGTGGACGAGGAGCAACTGGTGATAACCCAACCGAACAAAGAGGCCTTGATGGCCCTGTTCGCCGAACTGGAGTTCCGCACCATGGGCAAGCGGGTGTTTGGCGAGGATTGGACGGTGAACCAATCTGCCCCGATTGCTAACGGCAACGGTAAAGTTACCGCCCAACTGGATTTGTTCGGTGGGGAGGTGCGCACCAAGACTGGCCCGCTGGTAGCTGATATAAAGCCCGAAACCACGGGCCGTACCATACACAACACCCCGCACGAGTACCACTTAGTGGATACGCCCGAAAAGCGCGCCGAACTGATAAAGCTGTTGAGCCAACAAAAGGCTTTTGCTTTCGATACCGAGACCACGGACGTGGATGCAAACGTTTGCGACATGGTGGGCATGTCGTTCTCCATCAAACCGGGCGAGGCATATTATGTGCCCGTTTCGGCAGTGAAGGAAGATTGCCAAGCCGTGTTGGAAGAGTTCCGGGCGTTGTTGGAGAACCCCAATATTGGCAAAATAGGCCAAAACCTAAAGTATGATATACTGGCCCTGAAATGGTGCGACATTACCCTGCAAGGGGAATTGTTCGATACCATGTTGGCGCACTATCTGCTGGACCCGGAAAGCAAGCACAACATGGATGTGCTGGCCGAGAACTATTTGGGCTATACCCCGGTATCCATTACCGAATTGATAGGCAAAAAGGGCAAAGACCAAGGCAACATGCGCGATGTGGACGTGAACCTAGTGAAAGATTACGCCGCCGAGGATGCCGATATTACCCTACAACTGAAAGAGAAATTCGAACCGCTGATTAAAGAGCAGCAACAAGAAGAGCTCTTCAACCAGATAGAAACGCCGTTGGTGTACGCCTTGGCCGAAATGGAATACAACGGCATATTGGTGGACAGGGATTTCCTTGCGGAATATTCCAAGGAATTGACGGAGGACATTGCCATAGCACAGGATGCCATCTTTACCCAAGCGGGTACTAAGTTCAATATTGATTCGCCGAAGCAGTTGGGCGATGTGTTGTTTTTGAAGATGGGCATAGCCTATGCGGGCAAAAAGACCAAAACGGGCCAATACTCCACGGGCGAGGACATCTTGAGCCGTTTGGAGCACGAGCATGCCATTTGCCGCGATATACTAAACTACCGCGAACTGGTGAAGCTAAAATCCACCTACGTGGATGCCCTGCCGCTGATGATAAACAAAAAGTCGGGCCGTATCCATTCCAGCTTCAACCAAGCCGTGGCCGCTACGGGCCGCTTGAGTTCGCAGAATCCCAACTTGCAGAACATCCCCATCCGTACCGAAAAAGGCCGCCGCATTCGTAGGGCTTTTATCCCAAGGGATAAAGACCATGTGCTGCTTTCGGCGGATTATAGCCAGATAGAGCTACGCTTGGTGGCATCCATCAGCAAAGACGAGGCCATGATGGACGCGTTCCGTAAAGGCTTGGACATCCACACCGCTACAGCGGCCAAGGTGTACAACGTGCCGCTGGAAGAAGTTACCTCCACCCAACGCCGCAACGCCAAGGCGGTAAACTTCGGTATCGCTTATGGTACTACGGCATTCGGTTTGTCGCAGAACCTTAATATCTCCCGCAAGGAGGCACAGGAACTGATTGATGCCTACTTTGCCGAATACCACGGCCTGAAACGCTATATGGGCACCGCCGTGCGCGATGCCAAGGAAACAGGCTACGCGCTCACGCTCAAGGGCCGCCGCCGCTTTTTGCCCGATATACAGAGTGGCAACCAAACCGTGCGCGGCCACGCCGAGCGCAACGCCATCAATGCCCCCATACAGGGCACCGCTGCCGATATGATCAAGATTGCGATGGTGGACATCCATCGGGAGATAGAGAAGCTTCAACTGCAATCGCGTATGGTGCTGCAAGTGCATGACGAATTGGTGTTCGACGTACACAAGCACGAAGTAGAACTGCTAAAGCCCATCGTGGAATCCAAGATGAGAAACGCCTTGGAACTAGACGTGCCCATAGTGGTAGAAATGGGTGTAGGCCAAAATTGGTTGGAAGCGCATTGATATAGACACAAGATATGAGACACAAGACACAAGACTGCTTCAAATAAATATGGGATAGCAGGCTTGATATCCTGTGTTCAATTTGATTCTATCTATTGTTCACCGTAACACTCTTGTGTCTTATGTCTTGTGTCTTGTGTCTTTTCCACGAAACTCTGCTTCTCCATTCCTTCAAAGCCATTTGGTGGGAGCGGGAAAGTGCCTTGTTGATTGCCGACCCGCATTTCGGCAAGGTGGCGCATTTCCGTCGTTCGGGCATTGCCGTGCCGCAGGAGGCGGGCAAACGCGACTGGGCCGTGCTGCACCATTTGTTGGACGAATTCCCTGCCAAGGAGGTTATCTTCCTCGGCGACCTCTTCCATAGCGATATGACACCCGATTGGCGCATTTTCGAGGATATGCTGGCACATTACCAACACGTGCGCTTTACCTTGGTAATGGGCAACCACGATATTATGCCCAGCAACGTTTACCATCAATCGGGCTTGCATGTTGTTAAGGAACAACTGGTGCGGGCACCGTTCATCATCAGCCACCACCCCATGCCCCAAGTGCCCGAAGGGTTTTACAACCTTGCGGGTCACATACACCCCGGTGTGTTGTTGCATGGCAAGGGTAGGCAGTTTCTTACCCTGCCGTGTTTCTATTTTGGGCAAAGCGGCGGCATCCTGCCCGCATTCGGCCATTTTACGGGTCTTTGGCGGGTTAGGCCGCAGCAGGGTGACAAGGTTTTTGTGGTATCAGGAGAAAGTGTTCTCCCAGTCTAGCACGCTTTCCGTTTGCTGTTGCGATGGATATACTATAATAAAGTTCTTATGCTGGAAGGATTTGAGCAAAATGCTCGGCACCTCGCCCATATCGCTGTCGTAGGAAATAAAGCCTTGGCGCGATTGCACGATATACAATAAGTCGTTCTGCCCCAAGTCGGTGGCATTGGCATCAAACACCCAGTCGCCTGCCGAGCCCAAATATTCGGCATCCACTATGGGGCGAAGTGTGTTCATCAACTCTTGTAGCATGGTAAGGGCCAGTTGGTCGCCCTTGAACATGATTTTGGCACCGGTTTGTTGGGCCAAATGTTTCAGGGCCAATATCCATTGCTCCTTGCCCGGCTCCAAGTGGGCGTTGGGCGGCACCATAACGTATATCCGCCCAAGGGTGGCCACCGGTATCAGTACGTGGCATACCATGATAATCTGCGAAGTGTCGTTGAGCACCTTATCT
>CAYYZT010000204.1:0-353 GCA_964476015.1 uncultured Chitinophaga sp. | reverse complement strand
AGCCCATCACAATCTTACTGATGTTCAGTTCTTTCACCGAACGGGTAATGCCGCTCGAAACGCTCAAATCCACCCGCGACACTATTTTTACCTTGGCATCCATGGAGGCCCCGTGCTTTTCGGCCTTTTCCAGCAAACGCTTGTTTTGCAGCACTTTTTCGCGCGCTTCCTCGTCGTCGGGCACAATGGCGAGGGCATAAATCGGCTCTCGCGACTCAGGGCTGCGCACCATTCCGGCAATGTCAATCAACGATAACACGCTCTCCGGATTGGCTACCGGAATCAGAATCCTATCGGGTGTTTCCGGGGTATCCGGGGCTTCTTGGGCTTGGGGAACGGCAATCTTGCGGCCC
>CAYYZT010000203.1:3561-6433 GCA_964476015.1 uncultured Chitinophaga sp. | reverse complement strand
GGAAAACGGCAAGCACGGCCTCTGCTTCGGCAGCGGCATGGCGGCCATCGATTGTTTGCTGAAGGTGTTGCAACCCGGCGACGAGGTTATCTCCACCAGCGACTTGTATGGCGGCAGCTACCGCCTTTTTACCAAGGTATATGCTAAATACGGCATCAAGTTCCACTTTGTGCCCATGGCCGATTTGGGCACCATCCGCCAACTGGCAAATGATAACACCCGCCTCATTTGGGTGGAAACGCCCACCAACCCGATGATGAACATCATCGATATTGCCGGGGCGGCCGCCATTGCCAAGGAATATAATGCCATACTGGCGGTGGACAATACTTTTGCCACGCCCTACTTGCAAACCCCACTGGACCTAGGTGCCGACGTGGTGATGCACAGCGTAACCAAATACCTCGGCGGCCACAGCGACGTGGTAATGGGTGCCTTGGTGGTAAAAGACAGCGAACTGGCCGAAAAGCTGTACTTCCTGCAAAACAGCGCGGGCGGCGTGCCCGGTCCGCAGGATTCGTTCCTTGTGCTGCGCGGCATCAAAACCTTGCACATACGCATGCAACGCCACTGCGAAAACGGCCGTAAAATTGCCGAATGGCTGAAAACACATCCCAAAGTGGCGAAAGTGAACTGGCCGGGCTTTGCCGAACACCCCAACCACGAAGTGGCCAAAAAGCAGATGCGCGACTTTGGCGGCATGGTATCGTTCACCCTGAAGGAAAATACCATTGAAGCCGCAAACCAAATATTGACCAAAACACACCTGTTTGCCTTGGCCGAATCGTTGGGCGGCGTGGAATCGCTTATAGGCCACCCAGCTACCATGACCCATGCCAGCATACCGAAAGAGGAACGCGAAAAAACGGGCGTGCTCGATTCCCTTATCCGCCTCAGCGTGGGCATCGAAGATGTGGAAGACTTGATAGAAGATTTGAAAAAAGCATTGGGTTGATTTAAAAATGGTGTTTTAAAAAGGGGAATATGGAAGCCATCAATCGGCCAGTGGAGCATAGGCCAAATGAATATAGCGGGTTTGGCAAGGCACTGGGCATTGCAGAAGCCATAGCTATTGCACTAGTGCTGATCGGATTTTGCTTTAGGCTCGTTTTTATTTTGCCCGGCGCAAGCTTGTTCTGGATAGGCGGCTTTTTTATCCTGTCCATAGTTTACTTCCCCCTTAGCCTAGTGTATGCAGGCATTAGCGGTAAGTATCCTAAAGCGGCCGACAAGGCACTAATGATGATGTGCGGGCTTATGCTGAGCGGCGGGTGCATGGGCCTATTGTTTTGCTTGCAGCAATGGCCTGGTGGCAAAATGAATGTGTACGTAGCGCTGTTAGTTTGGGTGCCAACCCTTATAGTAGCATTGCTTGGGGCCTTCAAAGCAATCAATATTGTTCCCGCAGCTACCAAATGGGTACTTACCCGTGCATTGGTTATAGCACTACCGCTATGGTTTATGGTATTTGTGGGGCCCGTGGAGCTGTTTGGCCTAATGGGCATGTTTAGAAACAACCCTAAATACATGGAGCTATATGCACAGTGCTATAAGCAACGCAACCGCGCAGCCTGTGATGAATTAAACAGGTTCCATATGACTTTTGATATAATACAGGATATGGAAAAGCGTGAGCGTATGCTCAATGGTGGAGAGTGGATAGATTGATATGATCCATACGGTAATGGAAAACCAAGTCTTGATAATAATGTCACCCTGAGCGTAGTCGAAGGGCACTACTTGATACTAATTCCCCCCAACCGCTTAAAATTGCGCCAAACCAACCTCAAATCCTTATATACGCTATAATCCTTGGCGTATAGCAGGTTGAGGCGGGACAGCGCATTATCATCCAGCGTAGCGGCAGGCTCGGCATCGGCGGGCGAAAGCACGCCCGGCTGCATTTTGGGCAACTGGTACGGGCTTTTGCCCTGTCCTTTGGTAACGGCGTAGCCCACCCAGCTCTTCCACCCGAAGAGCACCTGTACCCAGTTGGCAATAAACTTGCCCGGGTCCGCAATCAGGAAAACGGAGACGGGATAAGCAACCAAGGTAAACAAACATACGGCCACATCCAGCAAGCGTTTATTTCGGCGGTTCATGGGGGTTGCTATGGCTAGGTTTACATCGATGGCATAGAGGTCGCCCGCCGTGTTCTTGCTGTTGCTGCCGATGATGCTGGGGCTGTGCTCGGGCAGTATCTTATAGTTCAGTTCCGGCCCCATGCCCACCATATAGTCTATGATGGTTTTGATGCGCACGTCGGCACTGCAAAAAATGATTTCCTGTATCTCGTACAGCTTCACGATGGCCTCCAACTGGGGCGTACCGCCCAAGTAGTGCTCGTTGCGGCTGTCGTTATCCAAAGGAGACACGAAGCCGATGTACCGATTGTCAACCCCCGCTTGCGAGAGCAGCGAAAGGGCCCGGTCGGCCTCCGCCTTGCTGCCCACGATAACGATACGGGGCGTTTCCTGTTCGCGGAACAGGAGCTTGCTGCCCGTGGCCCAGCCCCAAGCATAGCGCAGGGCCACCAAGGCAAACGTGGCATACACGCCCCCGGCCAGTATCATACCCCGGCTAAAACGGTAGGTTTCATCCAAAAACGCATAGAAGGCGGCTATGAGCAGCGTACCGATAAACACCCCCCGCACGGCGCGGTAGGTGCGCAAGGGCCTATCGTATCCGCCGCTAAAGTAAATGGCCACCACCCAAAACAAGATATAGATGGGCACGATAAGCTGCATATACTCCGGCGGATAGTACTCCAACGAGCGTTTCACCTCGCTGCTCCACAGCTCTTTTATTACGTACATGCCGCCCAGTAGCAATCCCGCATCCAACAGCGGCAGGCTAAAGGTTTTCACTGCCC
>CAYYZT010000203.1:0-3551 GCA_964476015.1 uncultured Chitinophaga sp. | reverse complement strand
CCTTTCGACCGGAGGGTCGAAAGGCGTCGACTCTACCAATGCGCCACCAACGCCCCACAAATGGGCGCCCTGCAAATGCTCCACCAACGCCACCAACGCCCGTAGGTAGATGGCAATATTGATGACCAGCGCATACAACCGGGCCTGGCTGCCGCTAAAATGTTTTTGGGCGAAAATGGCCATGGCCTGATAGAAGATGCGCACGTAGTTGAGGCTGCCCTTCTTGGTGCTCTCGCCCTTGTAGTGGATGATGCGGGCATCGGGGTAGTAATAGTTCTTGTATCCGCCGAGAATGACACGGTAACTGAGGTCGATATCCTCGCCGTACATAAAGAAAGTCTCGTCGAGCCAGCCGATTTTGTCCAGCGTTTCGCGGCGCATAAACATAAAGGCCCCGGCCAGCACCTCCACCTCGTGGGTTTGGTCGTTGTGCAGGTAGCCCAAATGGTACCGCCCGAATGTTTTGCTTTTCGGAAAAAGGCCAGAGAGGCCGAATATCTTGTAAAACGATACCGCCGGGGTAGGCAATGCCCTTTTGCTTTCGGGCAGGAAATGGCCCTTGCCGTCCACCATCTTCACGCCCAATGCGCCCGCATCGGGGTGGCTATCCATAAAGGCGATGCATTGGCGAAAGGTATCTTCCTCCACCACCGTGTCGGGGTTTAGCAGCAGCACGTACTCGCCCTTGCTTATCTCGATGCCCTGGTTGTTGGCCTTACTAAAGCCCGTGTTGTCTTTGTTGGCAATAAGGATAACCTCCGGAAACTTCTCCCGCACCAGCTCCACGGAGCCGTCTTTGGAGTTGTTGTCCACCACTATCACCTCCGCATCCAAGCCCTCCACGGCGCGGCGCACGCTATAGAGCGCCTGCTCTAGGAAGTACTTTACGTTGTAGTTGACAATGATAACGGATAGGCGCATGGTGGCTTCGCGTGCTGTATTGGAGCGGTAAAGTTAGGGATTTTTGACTGCCCACAATCCACGGCAATACACCCTAGGTTGCTGCAAAAATTAAAATGGGCATAGACTCGGAAGTCTTCTATTCCCCACGACGATAATATTTTGGAAACTGTGCCGTATCCAAATCCGTAATATTTGCTCCTCTGGCAAGTGCATACCTAACTACTGAAGCTTTATATGAATCGAATTGGTCGTAGCTTAAGTCAAATAATTCTTGCAGCCCAACATTATAAATCGCCTCTATAGTAGAAATTTTATTGTCCTCGTAAAGCCGCCAAAATTCTTTACTAAGAATATTTCCTATTTCTACTTTTTTTAAACGGTAAAAGTCGCCTTCGCTAATGTTAAAATAGAGCTTAAGAAGTTTCACATTATTTTGTTCGTTTTCTGTCAGTACGTGGTCACTTAATATTCTATTCATGTAGGTAATCACCAAATCCAAAAGTTCTCCTTTTATTTCCCTCAAATTAGTCAGACCATGTTTTTGCAAAACGGCATTAATGTTATTGCGACTAATGCTTTGGTGGGCTATCAGTTCGGCAATTTCGTAAATGTATGGGCTAAACATTTCGCTAGAAAGTATCTCTTCAAAAGTGTTAGCAAGCTCAAGGGCTTTAGTATCAGAGTTTGATTTGGGAGGATTCATAATAGCCTATTATCATACAATTTAAACTACAACAGCCAACTACAAAAAATACATTAATATTTACTAATAATCTGCTGGGCGCAATATTTTGAATGCCTACTGCATTATTTCCATCACTGACAGTCGTCAGCCAGCTAAAAAGTTGACGAAAAGGAGGGTGCCAGCCTCCAATAAGAAAGCGTGGATTTGATGCAAGAAGCCAACAAATATCTGAACCTGAAGGGAAATTAGTAACCTATACCCGTGGGGAATTGCATTTTTCGCAACTTGCCCGTACTTTCATATCAACCAATTACCCCCACCATGACACCGATAATAAGAAATATCCTCGCGGTTATTATTGGCATACTGGGGGCCATGCTTTTAAACAGTGGCATAGTGATGTTGGGTAGCCAGTTTGCGCCCGCGCCCGCAGGCATGGACCCTAACGACACGGCAAGCATTGCAGCGCACATCCATGAGTTTACCTTGGGAAATTTTCTGGTGCCCTTTTTGGCCCATGCACTGGGCACGCTGTTGGGCGCGTTTCTGGCAACGAAGATAGCGGCCAACCGCCAAATGGCATTCGCACTGGTTATCGGGTCGTTCTTTTTGGCGGCGGGCATCTATATGTGCATCCTAATTCCCGCCCCGATGTGGTTTATCGCGCTCGATTTGCTGGTGGCCTACATACCCATGGCGTTGTTGGGGTATTGGTTGGGCAGGAGATAATCCTCATTCCAAGTTGGGCAACAAGTCATCCAATCCTTCCAAGGCTATGCGGAAGCCGTCTTTAAATCCCATTTCAAGTATTGCCTCCAACTGCTCTATCTGGTCATAGCTGGTGCGTATCTCTACCAACGTCTTTTCCCCTTTATCGGTAAACGTCACTTCCCATTTCGATTGGGGCATCTCCTCGTTGATATTGCCATCCTCGTCGGTAAAGCCATCCAGTCCCACGAATTTTTTGCGGGGCTGTATCTCGGTGTAGCGTGCCACCGACCAATGCCTTTCGCCCTCCGGCCCCACCATGGCATATAGCCATTGGCCGCCTTCCTTAAACTCCATGTGCTTGGTTTCGGCTTTCCAAGGCTTGGGTGCCCACCATTGGTCCAATATGCGGCTTTGGGTAAAAGCGTCCCACACGAGGGGAAGCGGTGCGGCAAATTCGCGCTTTACTATAATGGTTTTGCTTGGCTTGTCCACCGTAAAATCGTAGGCAGGATGCTGGCTCATGGGTTAGCAGGTTTGGTTTAGGAAATGTATAGCAAAATGTTTACCAAAACATCAAAATCCGTTTGGATAGGTATAAGATAGGTGTTTTTTAAAATTTATCTTGCCCTTAGTTAACCTAAAACCCTATACCTATGTTTATCGCCGTAAACCACGACATCCACGATCCGGCCTCTTTTTGGGCCGCGGCGCAGGCTTCGCTACCCCACCTGCCGCAAGGTATCTTTATCCATCAAGTACTGCCTAACGACACCATGGACAAGGCCGTTTGCATTTGGGAAGCCGACAGCGTGGCACACCTCACCGAGTACTTGGAAAGCAAAACCGCCCAGTACTGCAAAAACACTTACCAAGCCATCAATGCCACCAACGCCATGGGCTTGCCGAAGGCGGCTGTGGCGGTGTGAGTATCATTAAAAGGAAACCCATTGATAGGGCGTTCCATCAATGGGTTTCCTTTTAAAGTATAGTTAGATTAGTAAACGCCGAACGAATAAATATCACCAAACATACCTTTGCCACGCATAATTACGTGCTTACCATCTTTCAGCAACAACTGGTATGTGGGGAAAACGAAAAACTCCTTATCGGCAGTATTAACCGAAAAATCGGTGCATTGACTGGCCTGTGAAGGCTCCAAATAGCATTCGCTGGTGTAAACGGGGGCATCTTTAAATCCTTTGTCTTCAACACCCAGTTTCACATAATTGGCCACAAATACCACCCCGTTGTT
>CAYYZT010000202.1:0-6467 GCA_964476015.1 uncultured Chitinophaga sp. | reverse complement strand
CGAATCGGTAAGGGGGTCGTTCTTTTTCATTATTCAGTCCACTTTCCCGTCGTCCGACAACTTGATGGAACTGCTCATGATTATTGATGCAGCCAAAAGGGCCTCTGCCGACTACATTACCGCCGTTATCCCCTACTTCGGCCTTGCCCGCCAAGACCGTAAGGACCGCCCACGCGTAGCCATTGGTGCCAAATTGGTTGCCAACCTGATTACCGCGGCCGGGGCCAACAGGGTAATGACCATGGACCTGCACGCCGGACAGATACAGGGATTCTTCGACATCCCCGTGGACCACTTGAGCAGCTCGGCCATTTTTATCCCGTATATCGAAGAACTCGGTTTGGATAACTTGGCCTTCGCATCGCCCGATGTGGGAAGTACCAAACGTGCCCGTGGCTATGCCCAACATTTCGAGGCCGACTTGGTGATTTGCGACAAGCACCGCAAGCGCGCCAACGAAATTGAGAGCATGACCGTGATAGGCGACGTGAGGGGAAAGAACGTGATTATTGTGGACGATATGGTGGATACCGGCGGCACGCTGGCCAACGCGGCCAACCTGATTATGGACCAAGGCGCACGCAGCGTTAGGGCCTACATCACGCACCCGGTACTGTCTGGCAAGGCTTACGAGCGCATCGAGCAATCGGCGCTTACCGAACTGGGCGTGTGCGACACCATACCGCTAAAACGGCAAAGCGACAAAATCAAGGTACTGAGCGTGGCCGAGATTTTTGGAACCGCCATTCGCAACACGCATGAACACAAATCAATAACCTCGCTGTTCGTCAGCGCGCTATAAAAGAAGTTTTTTAAAACAATTTTGACAATGAAATCTATCGTTCTAGAAGGCACCCTGCGTACCGAAAACGGAAAAAAGGTAGCCAACCATCTTAGGAAAGCCGGTGAAGTGCCATGCAACCTGTATGGTGGCAAAGAGAATGTAATGTTCTCGGCCCCATACAATGCCTTCAAGCCTATCGTATACAGCCACGAGTTCTTCCAAATCGAAATCAAAGTGGAAGGCAAGTCTTACCAAGCCTTGGTTAAAGACATCCAGTTCCACCCTGTTTCCGACAAAATCAACCACATCGACTTTTTGGAGTTGATACCTGGCAAAACCATCATTGCCGAAGTACCGGTGATATTGGTAGGCCAAGCCGCTGGCGTAAAAGCCGGTGGTAAGCTGGTGCAAAAGTTGCGCAAGGTGAAGGTGAAAGCCACCCCCGAGAACTTGGTAGAAAAAATCGAGGTGAACGTGGACAGCCTGAAATTGGGCAAATCCATCAAGGTAAAGAACATCAAAGCCGACAATTTGGAGATTTTGAACCCAGGCCCGGTTCCGGTAGCTTCGGTTGAAATTCCAAGGGCACTCCGCGGTTCGGTTAAAGTTGATGCCGACGAGGAAGAGGAAGTGGCCGTTGCCGAAGAGGCCGCCGCCGAATAATAGCCTAGTTGAAACCTATACAAAGCCCGGTCTCGTTTCGAACGAGATTGGGCTTTTGGCATTAAGGTAAATATGAAATGTGGGATGTGAAATATGAAACATTGAGTTGGGAATACCTCTCTATATCATATTTCCATTTGTCATTTCATACTTCACACCTCATATCTAATATTTGAAATCATGGGCCCCCAAGAACTGTACGAAAACGTTATCGAAAACCTGATTCCCTTCAACCAACTGCTCGGTTTTAAGCTGGAGGAAATAAGGGAGGGATATGCCAAGATACGGGTGCCCTTTAGGCCCGAACTGATTGGCGACCCACGGGCGCAGGCCCTGCACGGCGGTGTGATAGCCACCGCCATGGATACCGTGGGCGGCGCGGCGGGCATGACCACCCTCACCACCTTTGAAGACAAACTGAGCACCATAGACATGCGGGTGGACTACCTATTGCCCGGCAAGCCGCTGGACCTGATAGTGGAGGGCGAAATAATCCGCAGCGGCAACCGCATCATCGTTACCCGTATGGTGGCTTGGCAAGAAGATCCCTCCAAGCCCATTGCCGACGGCAAAGGCGTGTATAATGTGAAAAGGCATAAATAGATATGTTACGGGTTACGGGTTGGGGATGACATATAAGTGTAGCAATAGTCCGTGTTTTTCCGTGGTTATAATAAATACAATTGTTAAACCCGCAACTCGTAACCCGCAACTCGTAACCAAATTGGAAAAGTAATAATGCCGGATGTAATTACCTCCCTCCATTACCCAAACTACCAATAAAGGTGTAATTTCAACGTTCCGAAACCTTTAGTGCATTTTAAAGCGATAAAATGGAAACCCTAGATAAAGCCGCGGCCGCGTTGCCGATGAAAAGATTTGAGGAGATAGCCTACGAAAGGCCCGACATGGCACAGTTGGAGCAAGACTTCAACGAGGCCATTGCCGAGTTTGAACAGGCCGTGAACGTGGATGCGCAATTGCAGGCCATGGAGCAGATAAACGCCCTGCGCAGGGGTTTCGATACGGCATCCACCCTTGTTTCCATCCGCCACACGGTGGACACGCGCGATGCATACTACGAGGCCGAACAGGACTTTTTTGATATGAACGCCCCCGTGGTGGAAGGTTTTATAAACCGCTATTACAGGGCATTGATCAATACTAGTTTCCGCGAGCAATTGGAACAGCGCACCGGCAAACAGTTGTTTGATTTGGCGACGTTGCAAATCAACACCTTCAGCCCCGAAGTGCTGGAAGACATGCAGCGGGAGAACGAGCTTACCAGCGAGTACACCAAACTGATGTCGGCAGCCAAGGTAGTGTTTGATGGCGAGGAGCGTACCCTGCCGCAATTGCAGCCGTTTATGATAAACAAAGACCGCACCGTGCGCAAACGCGCCACGGAAGCTTTCTTCGGCTACCTGAGCGACAACCACCAGCAGGTTGACCGCATTTACGACGATTTGGTGAAAGTGCGCACCAAAACCGCCCAAAAACTAGGCTATAAAAACTACGTGGAGCTGGCCTATGCCCGCCTGAGCCGCACCGAATACAACGCACAGGCCGTGAAAGGCTACCGCGAACTGATACTGAAGCACGTGGTGCCGTTGGTGAGCCGCCTGCGCCAACGCCAAAAAGAACGCCTCGGCATTGACCGCATGCGCATTTACGACGAAGGCTTCAAGTTCAACAGCGGCAATGCCAAACCCAAAGGCGACCCGGATTGGATTATCAACCACGGGGAAAATATGTACAGCGAGCTTTCGGCGGAGACCAAGGAGTTCTTCGACTTTATGCTCCAATACAACCTGATGGATTTGGTGGCAAAGAAGGGCAAGGCCCCTGGCGGCTACTGCACTATGTTGAGCGACTACCAAGCCCCATTTATCTACTCCAACTTCAACGGCACCAGCGACGATATAGACGTGCTTACGCACGAGGCGGGCCACGCCTTCCAAGTGTACATGAGCCGTGCCTTCACGGTGCCGGAGTACCGCTGGCCTACTTACGAGGCTTGCGAGATACACAGCATGAGCATGGAGTTTTTCACTTGGCCGTGGATGGAAAAATTCTTTGAGAGCGACGTGGACAAATACAAATTCGGCCACATTAGCAGTGCCCTGTACTTTATGCCCTACGGCGCGGCGGTAGACGAGTTTCAGCACGTAATGTACGAGAACCCCGACATGGCCCCCGAAGACCGCAACCGCATTTGGCGCGAAATAGAAAAGAAATACCTGCCCGAGCGCGACCACGATGGCATCCAGTTTTTGGAGAAAGGCGGTTTCTGGCAAAAACAGCAGCACATCTTCAACTCGCCGTTTTACTATATCGATTATACCTTGGCACAGGTTTGCGCCCTGCAATACTGGCTGCGCAGCCAGCAAGACCGCGAAAAGGCTTGGGCCGACTACGTGGATCTTTGCAAAGCCGGCGGCAGCAAGCCGTTTCTGGAACTGGTGAAACTGGCCGGCCTGCGCTCGCCGTTCGACCCGCAATGTATGCCCGATGTAATGCAACAGGCAGAGGCATGGCTTAATACCGTTGACGACAGAAAACTATGATGAACAATAAACATGCGTGGCTGTTCGAGTTTTTATGGCTCTTGTTTGCCTCGGTGGCCACGGCCATAGTGTTGATACCGCTATACGGCACCATAGACCCGGCATACCTATCGTTGAACGCCGCGTTCATTTTCCTTACCATCACTTTTTTCCGCCTGTTTCTGTTTGTGAAAAAGGTGCCGTACTTGGCCAACGTATGGGGGCGGGTGGTGTTGATGGGCCTGCTGGGCATCGGTTTTTTCCAAACCATGCGCTACATACAAACGTTTTTTTGGGACATGGACCACCATACCATGTCGCGTTTCCTCACCGCCGAAAAATCGTTTGAATATAGCCAAAGCATCCTCGATTCGTATTTCTACTTCAAACAAGAATTTCTCTTTTTTGCGGTAGGATGCCAGTTGATGACATTTTTGCTCGCCATACGCCTCATCCACAGCCTTTGGCAATACGGGCCTAAAAAGTCAATGAACTACTAGAAGCATAGCGTATAGCTACGCTTGTAGCCCCATAAATTGTTTTGTGCGTTGCACCTACCATACGTGGGTGCGAGAACTTGATTTGATGGTATTCCTTGAGCCATTATCCCTCGCCAATAAAAGCATTTCCCCAACAACTGCTTTAAAGAACCGCAATAATAAGTTAAGATTTACGAGCAGCACATACCCAGGGCGAGGTGGTATAATTGAGTGCGAAAGGATTTAATCGAACCCGTGGAAAGAATGTTCACAAGTTTTTATGCTTAAAACATTCCGTCAATACATGGTTAATGCTCATTTGCAGCACACACGGGTGTTAAGGTTAGGTTACGTAGTAAGAAAATCGTTGACAAAAGGGAAATAACGCCGTACTTTTACACACGAATCCGCCACCTTGACTGTTTTTATACGCACTAATCAAACGTTTTGCATGGCTAAAAGGCTAACTCTGCTGCCCACCGCGTGGGCATTTTCATTGGTTTTGCTGTTGTTTTCCGGAAGTATCTTCGGACAGATAACTATTGTGGGTTGGGATGTAAATGGACAAACAGCTTATGGCACCTCCCCGTTAAGCCCAACCACTAGTGCAACCAATGCAACAGTAGGAAACTTGACCCGTGGAAGCGGTTTTACTCTTCTAAACACTGCGGCTGGAAATGCTTGGGGAGGAACCGGAGTAGACAACACTAGCCTTGCCAGCGCAATTACAGGTAATGATGTAGTGACTTTCACGGTTAAAGCTAATACAGGGTATACGCTTAGCTTAACGGAAATAAGTCCATACAATATCCGGAAAACCGCTGCTGGGTCCACATCAGGCCAATGGCAGTACTCCATTAATGGCGGTACCTATGTAAATATTGGAAGCACTATAACTTGGGGAACAACAACTAGTGCCTCTGGAAACAGCCAAAGTGCTGTTCCATTAAGTGGTATTAGCGCTTTGCAAAACCTACCTACTACTTCAACTGTTACTTTCAGATTAGTGGTATGGGGAGCTACATCCACTACTGGTTCATGGTATTTCAATAATTTTCAAACAGGTAGCGATTTAATAATAACCGGCGAATTGGATGCAGTGGTTTCCTGCTCCGCCCCTACCACCCAAGCTTCGGCCATCACCTTCAGCGGTGTAACAAGCGACCAAGTTACCGTAGGCTGGACCAACGGCAACGGCAGCAACCGTATCGTTAAAATCAACACCACCAACTCCTTTACCAACTGCCAACGCTACCTATGGCGGCAGCGGCGAGCAAGTGGTGTATAACGGCAACAGCAACTCCGTAACCGTGGATGGCTTGAGTGCCAGCACTACCTATCACTTCCGTGTGTACGAGTACGATTGCTCGGGCATCCTTTATGCCACCAGCACTGGCACCAACAACCCGCGCAGCCAAGCCACAATGGCCCCTGTCCCATCGTTGAGTGCCAACCTTACCAACATCCCTTTCGGTACGGTTACCACCAATACTACCAGCAGCCAGCAATTCTTTATCCTTAGCTCTAGCAACCTTACTGGCAACGTAACCGTTACCCCGCCTGCAGGCTTTGAGGCCAGCACTACCAGCGGCGGCCCCCACAATGCTTCCGCGTTCAGCCTTACGCCAGCCCAAGCGGCCAGTGTGCCCATCTATGTAGTGTTTAAGCCTCCAGCAGCCAGCCCGTACAGCGGCAACCTGAGCATTAGCGGTGGCGGTGCCACTACGGTAAACGTGGCCCTGAGCGGTACAGGCATAGCCCCTTGCGCGGCTCCATCACCGGCCACGGGCCTTACCTTTGGTACCGTAACCACCGGCCAAATTAGCGGCAACTTTACTGGCAATGGCGGCAACGGCTACCTGGTATTGGCCAGCACCAGTGCCACCCCGCCTACCAACCCGGTAGCCGCCGCCATTGCAGCCGTCGCTACGCTGGACATTACCGAAGGCGAACAGGAACTCGCCGGCGCCGCCGTGCGCGTCACGGTAGACCAGA
>CAYYZT010000201.1:4902-6474 GCA_964476015.1 uncultured Chitinophaga sp. | reverse complement strand
CTCCGAGGAGGGTAATGGGCGGGGCAGCACTGTAATCGCATTTCTCTATTGTCTCCAGAGAAGCAATGATGTTGAAAGGCTTGGGCCGTACCCAATACCCTCTCGCAGCACTGTCAGCAGAAATATCACTTCCTCCACCCGGCCAAAAAATCCTTTACGCCCATGCGCTTCTTGCCTTCCAGTTGCAACTCTTCGGCAAGGATAAAACCATCGGGCGTGGCAAAGCGGAAGTAAGTGCGGCCATCCGTTTCCACGGTACCGGTGGCTAGGTTGTGGGATGTGGTTTCTTTGCTGGCGCGATAGATTTTCAGGGTCTTGCCGTCCAGTTCCGTCCAAGCGGCAGGGTAGGGGCTTAGGCCGCGGATAAGGTTGTGGATGCGTTCGGTGGGCTGGTTCCAGTCAATCTTACAATCTTCCCTGAATATTTTGGGTGCGTGGGGGTAATTGCCCGCCATATCCTGCGGGGTGGCTTTTATGTTGCCCTGTTGAATGTCTTTTACCGTTTTCAGTACCAGTTCCGCCCCCAGTAGCATCATGCGGTCGTGTACCTCTCCTGCGGTATCGGTATTGCCGATGGGCAGTTCCGCTTGGTAGATGATTTGGCCAGTATCTATTTCGTGTTGCAGGAAAAAGGTGGTAACGCCCGTTTTGGTTTCGCCATTGATAACCGCCCAATTGATAGGCGCTGCGCCCCGGTATGCGGGCAGCAACGAGCCGTGCAAGTTAAACGTACCCAACGGCGGCAAGCTCCACACCACCTCCGGCAGCATACGGAAGGCCACCACTATTTGCAAATCGGGTTTTAGGGCGGCCAATTCTTCCAAAAAGCCAGGAGCTTTCAGCTTTTCGGGCTGCAATACCCGCAGGCCGTGCTCCACGGCATACTTTTTTACCGCGCTTTGCTGTAGCTGTTGGCCGCGCCCGGCGGGCTTGTCGGGTGCCGTTACCACGCCCACGATGTCATAACCGTTCTTTACCAAAATATCCAAAGAAGCCACGGCAAAATCGGGCGTGCCCATAAAAACAATGCGCATATCGGTCAGTTTGTAAAGTCAGGGTAAAGCAGATATTTTTGGCGCATCTCCATATAGGTGCCCAGTTCTTTATGCCACTGCAACTGTATTTCGGCGGTGCCATATCCTTTTATTATCAGTTCGCGCAGCTTGGCCGTACCGGCCAGTTTCTCAAAGAATGCCGTAAAAAACGCATCACCCTTGCCCTGTGCCTTAAAGTATTGGTACGATTGGATGAGCCATTGAAAATCCAGCCGCTTGGTGCGCATAAAGTGGTCGGTTTGGCCGTATTCCTGTAACTCAAAGCCCCGGCACGCCTTGTCTTTTAGCGGCGGGTCTTTGGCGCCGGGCATACTGGTGGGCGTAAACTCATAATCGCCGATGGCAAACTCCGGGTGGCCGTATAGCTGAAAAGGCTTGTCGGTACCACGGCCCAAGCTCATAATGGTGCCCTCGAAAAAACACACCGAGGGGTATAGGTACACCGACTCCATATTGGGCAGGTTGGGCGAAGGCTTCACGGGCAATTGGTACAGCACGTCGTGCGTGTAGTTGGCGC
>CAYYZT010000201.1:2300-4892 GCA_964476015.1 uncultured Chitinophaga sp. | reverse complement strand
GTAAGCTGGCACTGTAAGCCCTTGGCAAGCCACTTTTCGCCGTTTATCATTCGGGCCAGTTCGGCCACGGTAAGGCCATGCACCACGGGTATGGGGTGCATGCCGATAAAGCTGCGGTATTGATCCTCCATTATCGACCCGTCCACATAAAAGCCGTTCGGGTTGGGGCGGTCCAGTATAATTACGGGGATGCCCGCCTCGGCACAAGCCTCCATTACATAGTGCATGGTGCTTATGTAGGTATAAAACCGCGCGCCCACGTCCTGTATGTCGAATATCACCACGTCCAAGCCCTTGAGGTGTTCCGGCGAGGGCTTCTTATTGGTTCCGTAGAGGGAAATAATGGGCAAGCCCGTTTTGGCATCCTTCTCGCTGTTCACCTTCTCGCCAGCATCGGCCGAGCCACGGAAGCCGTGTTCAGGCGCAAATACCTTGGTCACTTTTACTTTTTGGGAGAGCAGAGTATCCACTAGGTGGGTCTGTTTCGGCCCTACGATGGAGGTATGGTTTACCACCATCCCTACCGACTTGCCCGCAAGGCCCGGCACATACTCGCCCATGCGCTCGGCACCTACCAGCACGGGTTTGCCAGCCTGTGCGAAAAGCGTATTTACAAACAACAACAAAACGGCAAAGGCGGCGGTAATTTTCATGTAAAGGAAGATAATGTAATGAATACAAAACGTTTCCCTCCTAAAAAGGAGGGGTAGGGGAGGTGTCGCTTGCGGCAAGAAGAAAAGGCAGTATCTACACTGTTAGAATATGGATGGGGGAGAACATACCTCATCTCTCGCAGAAAGAGTCGTTGAATAATTTGATTTAGTGCTTCGATGTACACCTCCCTAACCCTCCTTTTTAGGAGGGAAATGTTACGGTTCCATGATAACAATGTATTTTTGGACATTGGTACGAAGTTAGCCATTTCATCATTAACCGCCCGAACCCCGCATTGAAGCTCGAGCATTTTCTCACCCGTCGCCTCGCCTTTAGCAAAAAGCGTACCTTTTCGCGCTTTATCATCGGCATTGCTACCGTCGCCGTGGCATTGAGCATTACGGTGATGATAGTGGCCGTGTCATTGGTAAACGGTTTCCAAAAGGAAGTGAGCAACAAGATTTTCGGGTTCTGGGGGCATATCGTTATCAGCAATTATGGCTTCGGCCAACGGTTTGAGGAAACCAAACCCATCAATACCAGCATGCTAAACGCAGCCCAGTTGTTGGCGTTGGACAATGTGCGCCACGTGCAGGTTACGGCCTACAAGCCCGGCATCATCAAGGCCAACGATGCCATAGAAGGCATAGTGCTAAAGGGCGTAAGCAGCGATTTTGATTGGAGCTATTTCAAAAAGTATTTGGTAACGGGCGATACCGTGGCCATTGCCACGGACAGCGTGCCGGGCAGGGGTATCTTGGTTTCAGAAACCACGGCCAAGCGGTTGGGCTTGAAAGCGGGCGACAACCTAGAAGTGCACTTTATGTACAAAGTGCCGCTGGTGCGCCGCTTTAACGTGGCGGGGGTGTACAATACGGGTTTGGAGGAGTTTGACGAGAAATTCGCGATGGTGGACATACGCCACATACAAAACCTGAACGGTTGGACGGAGGCGCAGGTAGGCGGCATGGAAGTGTTTCTGCACCGTTACGAAAGCAACGATTTTTTGCGAAAGGTGGACGAACTGGCCGAGGCCAAATGGGGCATCGATTGGTTGGACGACGAAACCGTGGACCCGCTCTATGCCACCAACGACCAGATTTTTTACAACATCCTCGGCCAATACCCCGAACTGATGTCGCAAACTTTAAAGGAAATAGAACCGAATATTTTCGATTGGCTATCGCTGCAAAACCTCAACAAGTATATTATTTTGGTGCTAATGGCCATTGTGGCCCTCATCAACATGACCACCTGCATTTTGATATTGATACTGGAGCGCACCAACATGATAGGCATCCTCAAGGCGTTGGGTGCTAGCAACGGCGTTATTAGCCGCATGTTTTTGGTAAACGGGGCCGTAATAATGGGCGTGGGGCTGCTGGCGGGCAACGTGCTGGGCATCGGGCTTTGCTTGGCACAGCAGCATTTCGAGTTTATACAACTGCCACCGGAGTCGTACTACGTTACCGCCGCACCGGTGGATATCAATTACGTTACCATACTGTTTATCAATGTATTCGTGTTCGCGTTTTGCGAACTGCTGTTGTTTGTGCCCGCGTTGCTGATAAGCCGTATTTCACCCATAAAAGCGATAAGGTTCAGCTAAGTACATGATGCAGTATCTAAAAATGTCGCGCCCGCTCAATTTGGGTATGATGCTGGCAACGCTGTTGCTGGCCCGCCTGTTTGTGGTTCAGCCCGTGTTCGATCTCCATCGGCAAGTGCCTGCCACCCACTGGGGCCACTTTGCGCTGATGGCGTTGGCGATGCTGCTCATTGCCGCGGCGGGCTATTGGCTCAACGACCAGCAAGACGTGGAGGCCGACCGCATCAACCGCCCCGGCACCAACCCCGTTGGCACCCAACTAAGTAGCGCAAAAGTGATGAAGGGTGCCTTGACGCTTACTATTATAGGCGTGCTGTTGGGCTATGCGG
>CAYYZT010000201.1:0-2290 GCA_964476015.1 uncultured Chitinophaga sp. | reverse complement strand
TGTACACCCTGCCCGCAATTTTGCTTTGGTTTTATAATGCCAAACTGAAGCACTGGCCTGTAATAGGTAATGTAGTGGTTTCGGTGCTGGTGGGCTTGGTGCCCATGTTGCCCGGCCTGCACGAGATGGCCGCGCTCAACCAAACCGATGTAATGCAGGCGGCATTGTTCCATTATATTTTCTTGGGTTCGTTGGGCTATGGGGTGTTGGCGTTCGGCATCAACTGGGTGCGCGAGATAGTAAAGGACATTGAAGACATGCAGGGCGACGACCATGTAGGCAGCCGCACGTTGCCTATTTTGCTGGGCGAAAGGCAAACCAAGTTTATTGCCATTATACTGGCTTTGGTGCTCATCCGCATAATACTGGTGGCCCAGCAGGATTATCTGGCCACTAAGGACATCGTGCTGCCGCTCTATTTGGCCATAGCCGTGCAGTTGCCCTTGCTGGCGGGCATGGTAATGCTGGCCTTTGCCAACAGCAACCGGGGCTATGCGCGCATAAGCCTGCTGCTAAAGGCCGTGGCGGCGTTGGGGGTTATTTCTATGGTGCTGTATAAAATTCCGTTATGAAACAATTAATGCCGGAAACGAAACTCATACTCGGCTCCAAATCGCCGCGCAGGAAATATATTTTGGAACAGGCGGGCTTTCAATTCGAGGTGCTTACCAAGGACGTGGAGGAGGTTTACCCACCCGAAACGCCCGTGCGCCAAGTGCCGGAGTACCTCGCCAAGCTCAAGGCCGAGGCCATTGCCGCCGATGTGCCCAAAGAGGCCGTGGTGGTGACTTCGGACACCATCGTGCTGCTGGACGGCATTATCTACGGCAAACCTACTGACCGTGCCGATGCGGTGCGCATCCTTACCAACCTCTCGGGCAACATGCACGAGGTAATTACGGGCGTGTGCCTCGTACAGGGCGACCGCATCCACACCTTTAGCGAAACCACCAAGGTGTACTTCGACGTGCTCACCGAAGAGGAGATAGAGTGGTACGTAGATAATTTCGAGGTGATGGACAAAGCAGGAGCCTACGCCGTGCAAGAGGGCATTGGCCTTATCGGCATTACGGGCATGGAGGGCGACTATTTCAACGTAATGGGCCTGCCCATGAACCGGCTGTATAGGGAGTTGGAGGTGTTTTTGGAGGAGTGATTACAGCCGTTTGATTACATTTATTGTTATTTTTAGCACAAATCATTATTGGCCATGGCCGAAGAAACACCCAAGCTTTACCTTACCGACGTACACTTGAAAGGCTACAAATCCATCAAGGATACGAAGGCTACCTTCAACGAGGGCATCAATATCATTATCGGGCCTAACGGTAGCGGGAAGACGAATTTTTTGGAGTTTTTAAATCAGACAATTGATAATGGATTTGTCAATGAATCGGAAAATGTAGAGATCAAAATATCTTACGAAGTTAAGTATGAGAATTTGTTGAGGCTTACATTGAATGTCAACTATGAAGTTGATGAATATTTTGAAAAAAGCAGATTTTTCTATCGTTTTAAAGTCCATTTTGCAAAATATAGCATACAAAATAAACAGATATTTTCTTTCAAGAATAGAGTGTACTCAAATCCAATGGATTATGAAGAAGATATGCTTTATGCAGTGGCAAATTCTAAGTTGTCAGAAACAATACCTGATTCAATTTGGCCTTATTTGGAATATGCTATTAGCAATTTTACTACATACATAAAGTATGACCTAAGTCGTGAGTTTATTGACCTCGCTTCTCCAAATAATTTTTCGATTTCCGAAAGACATTCCAATGGAGTTAACCTATATCGCCCTTTATACTACAATCCACTAATTTTTGTTATTAGGGAAATGCTAGATTCAGAGCAAGCATCTGTGAAAAAAAAATGGCCAAATTTAATCCCACTTATTGTTGATAAATTTAATACTTATTTTGATGCGAAGTATGGTGATCAAATTGCCAAATTTACAACTGTTTCAGCAGTGCGAATTTCTAATAAAATACATTCTACAATTGAGGGAGACGAGCTAAAAGTAAACTTTGTATTATTTGAATTTAAGATTGGTTCCGAGTGGCTATACTGGTATCAGCTCTCCGATGGATCTCGGCGTGTATTAGCTGTTATGCTCCAGATTCTGAGTGCATCACAAGGCCCTATCCTCCTCGAAGAGCCGGAACTCGGCCTATACCCCGACCAACTGCAAAAACTGCTTACGTTTATTAAGGAGCAGAGCAGCCGCCTCCAGTTTATAATTACCACTCACTCGCCAGATGTACTGGATATACTGGGCATCGACGAA
>CAYYZT010000200.1:3184-6508 GCA_964476015.1 uncultured Chitinophaga sp. | reverse complement strand
CATCAGTATTACCTCATCGGCCAGTTGCAGGCTCTCGGCAAACCCTGGGTACAGGTCGTTGGTGCGGCTGAACAGGTGCGGCTGGAACACGGCCGTAATGCGCTTGCCGGGGTACAATTCCCTAGCCCCGCTGATGCAGGCGCGTATTTCCTCGGGGTGGTGGGCGTAGTCGTCAATATACACCAACTCCGGGCTATTGATTACAAACTCAAACCTGCGCTGTATACCTTGGAAGCTGCTAATGGCGGCGGCAATCTTATCCATACCGATGCCCAACTGCAAGGCCACGGCGGTAGCGGCGGTGGCGTTGAGCACGTTGTGGCGGCCGCCCATGGAAAGAGTTGCGGGTTGTGAGTTACGAGTTACGGGTTGATTGCCTTCGGGAAGCGCAGGTGTCATCCTGAGCGGAGTCGAAGGGTGTGCGTTGGCCGGGTGGTGAGACCCAATGACAACGCTAAATTCAAACTTGCCACTGCTTACAGCAATGTCTTTTGCTAGATAATCAGCACCTTCCCGAATACCGTAAGTCAATACTTCCTTATCAGCAATCCTTGGCAGAATGGTTACGTCTTGTTGTGCGATAACCATGCCGTCGGGCTGTACCTTGCCCACAAACTCCACAAAAGTATCTTCAATAGCCTCCCGGCTGCCGTAAATGTCCAAGTGGTCGGTATCTACCGCAGTTATCACGGCAATGTTCGGGTGCAGGCGAAGGAACGAGCGGTCGAACTCATCGGCTTCCACCACAATCACATCTTTGTTGCCGGGGATAAAATTGCTATGGTAGTTGGTAGCGATACCGCCCAAGAAGGCCGTGCAGCCGTAGCCACTGTGCGTGAGCACGTGGGCTGTCATGCTGGTTACGGTGGTTTTACCGTGGCTGCCACCGATGGCAATGGTAAATTTATCCTTAGTCAATATCTCCAATACCTCGGAACGCTTCAAAACGGGCACTTTGCCCTCGTTGCGCAGGTGGTTGAGTTGCTGGTGGTTTTTTGGGATGGCGGGAGTGTATATTACCAGTTCCGCATCCGCAGGTATCAGGGTAATGTTATCCTCATAATGAACCTCCATGCCCTCGGCCACCAATTGCTTGGTGAGTGCGGTTTCGGTACGGTCGTAGCCAGCCACCTTCGCGCCGTTGTTGCGGAAGTAGCGGGCCAGGGCGCTCATACCGATGCCTCCGATGCCGATGAAAAACACGCTATGTACCTTGTCGAGGTTCATTTTTTGATCAATCCTATTATTTCGTCCACAATACGCTCGGTAGCGTTGGTAATAGCCAAGCGTTGTATGTTTTCCGCTAATTTTTGTTGCTGGGCTTCGTTTTCCAACAAAGCCAGTGCGGCAGATACCAGCTTTTCGCCAGCCTCGCTGTCTTTTATCATAAGTGCCGCATCTTGGTTTACCAAGGCTTGGGCGTTATGGGTTTGGTGGTCTTCGGTCACGTTCGGGCTAGGCACCAGTATTACGGGCTTGCCCACAATGGCCAGTTCCGAAATGGAGATGGCACCTGCCCGCGAAATGATGATATCCGCAGCTTCGTAGGCCAAATCCATGCGTTTGATAAATTCGTGTACATGGATGTCGGCATGGACTTTGGCGGCCGCTTGCATTTCCTCAAAGTAAACCTTGCCCGTTTGCCACAGTACTTGATGTCCGCTTTGCTGCAAGGCATTCAATTGGGCTTTGATGCTGTTGTTGATGGTGCGGGCCCCTAAACTGCCCCCGATAACCAAAATGGTTTTCTTGGAAAGGTTTAGGTTGAAATGCGCAATAGCCTCGCCTTTGCCTACTTCCCTTACCAATATCTCCGCCCGAACGGGGTTGCCCGTTTTCACGATTTTATCTTTCGGGAAGAAACGCTCCATGCCATCGTAAGCCACGCAGAATTTGCTGGCGGCACCGGCCACCAACTTATTCGTCATGCCCGCAAACTGGTTTTGCTCCTGCACCACTACAGGGATTCCCCTTTTAGCGGCCACCCACATGGTTGGGCCGCTGGCATAACCGCCCACGCCCACCACCACATCGGGCTTGAAGCTGCCGATAATGCTGTTGGCTTTTAGCAAGCTGCCCAGCACTTTAAAGGGCAAGCCGATGTTCTTCAACAAATCGCCGCGTTGGAAACCGGCAATATTCAGCCCTTCGATTTTATAACCAGCCTCTGGTACCTTTTGCATCTCCATACGGCCTTCCGCACCCACGAACAGGAATTCCGTTTCGGGATGGCGGTTCTTCAACGCATTGGCAATGGCAATGGCCGGGAAAATATGCCCGCCGGTGCCGCCACCGCTGATGAGGATGCGATATGGTTTAGGCTGTTGCAAGTTTCGCTTCGGGTTTGGTTTTGGTTTGCTTTTCTTCGGTTTCTTCGGGGTTAATGTCGGCAGCGGTTTCCTGCTCCACACTGCGGCTCACGCTGAGGATAATTCCCACCGCTATGCTGGTGAAGAACATACTGGTGCCGCCCATGCTCACAAACGGGAGGGTCAATCCCGTTACGGGCAGCAGGTTTACGCTTACACCCATGTGGATGATGGCTTGGAACACCAAGCTCAAGCCCAGCCCCACGGCTAGGAACGCCCCGAACGCTTTGGGGCTCTTTACCACAATCTTGATACAGCGATATAGGAAGGCCAAGTACAGGAACAGCACAAACGCGCCGCCCAGCAGGCCGTATTCTTCAATAATAATGGCGTAGATAAAATCGGAATAGGGGTGCGGCAAAAAGTTGCGCTGCATGCTCTTGCCCGGTCCTTGCCCCACGATACCGCCTTTGGCAATGGCTATTTTGGATTGGGCTACTTGGTAAGATACTTCCTCGCTCTCTACAAACTGCGCGTCGAGGCGCGATTTCCAAGTGGCGGCGCGGCCCATTTTATCCAGCGTTTCTTGTGGCAGGGCAAACAGCAGCGTAACGAACAAAGCACCCGATACAATGCTCAAGGCAATCAACCCGCCAATATGTTTCCAGCTTACGCGGCCGATAAACATTACGATAATACAGGTGGTAAACAGCACCGCCGCCGTGGATAGGTTGGCGGGCAATATCAACGCACAAACGATGAACACAGGGAAAATCAACGGTACAAAGGCAGAGCCGAAATCCTTGATGTTGTTTTGTTTTACCGTAAGTGTCCTTGCCAAAAACATAATCAGCGCCAGCTTGGCCAAATCAGAGGTTTGGAAACTGAGGTTGATTACCGGCAAAGTAATCCAGCGTGAGGCTTCGTTAATATCGGAGCCAAACACCAGTGTGTATCCCAGCAAGGGGATGGATAAATACAACGCTATTTGCGCGATGCGGGCATAGTAGCGGTA
>CAYYZT010000200.1:0-3174 GCA_964476015.1 uncultured Chitinophaga sp. | reverse complement strand
GTAAGGCACCAAATGCGCCACGTACATTAAAAACAGCCCGAACACCAACAGCATGGTGTGCTTAAAGAGGTAATACTCCGTGTTGCCTGCTTGGTATTTATAGGCCAAGGTGCCCGTGCTGCTGTACACTGCCAACAGGCTGAGCAAGGACAAGGCCATCACGATGGCCCATATCCATTTGTCTCCTTCCAGTTTTTTCAGCAGTTGTTCCATTTGTGGAGTAAGTAGTAATTAGTTTTTTATTGATTCAATCCAACTTGTCATTCACTCGAACTCGCAACATTTTCAAGTCTTGTGTCTTGTGTCTCAAATCTTGTGTCTATCACAAAGCTCTTACGCTCGCCTTAAACTGGTTTCCCCTGTCCTCGTAGTTTTCAAAGATGTCGAAGCTGGCACAGGCGGGCGAAAGCAATACCACATCGCCTTTGTCGGCTAGGTTGTGGGCTGCCTGCACGGCATCGGGTGCGCTGGTGGTGTTCACCAAAATATCCACATAGCGGCTAAAAGCCTCGTGTATGCGCAGGTTGTTGGTGCCAAGGCAAACGATGGCCTTCACTTTCTTCTGCACAATGGGTTTCAGTATCTCGTAGTCGTTGCCTTTGTCCACGCCGCCCACAATCCAAATCACGGGTTTGGTCATGCTTTCCAAGGCATACCAAGTGCTGTTCACGTTGGTGGCTTTCGAATCGTTGATGTATTCCACGCCGCCTATTTTGGCTACAAACTCCAAGCGGTGGTCAAGGCTTTGGAAGTCGGAAAGGCTTTCGCGTATTACCTCCTTGCGGATGTCGTAGATACGGGCGGCAATACCCGCGGCCATGGAGTTGTAAACGTTGTGCTTTCCTACGAGGGCTAGTTCGTTGATGGACATCTTGAATTCGGTTTTATGGTGAATGGTGAGTTGGTCGTGTTGGGTATAGCCTACAAAGTCTGGTTGGTGCTCCAGGCCAAAGGCGTAGGTTTGGGCTTGTATTTCGTTGGTGCGCAACACTTCGTTCAGCACTTGGTCGTCGGCGCAGTAAATGAAGTGGTCGTTGCGGTCTTGGTTCTGTATAATCTTGAATTTGCTGGCCACGTAGTTCTCGAACTTATAGTCGTAGCGGTCCAAGTGGTCCGGCGTAATGTTCAGCAGGATGGCGATATGCGGCTTGAAGGCCGTGCCAATGTCATCCAGCTGGAAGCTGCTTACCTCCAGCACGTAGTAGTCGAATTTTTCCAAGGCCACTTGCAAGGCGAAGCTTTGGCCGATGTTGCCCGCCAAGCCCACGTTGAAGCCTGCCCTTTTCAGGATGTGGAACGTAAGGCTGGTACAGGTAGATTTGCCGTTGCTGCCCGTAATGGCAATAATCTTGGCCTTGGTGTAGCGGCTGGCAAACTCAATCTCGGAAATGATTTCAACACCCTTCTCGCGCAGTTTTTTGATGATAGGGGCCTTTTCCGGTATGCCGGGGCTTTTTACCACCAAATCGGCGGCAAGGATGCGGGCTTCGGTATGGCCGCCTTCCTCGTGCTCGATTTTAAAACGTTGCAATAATGGACGATAACGGTCCTTAATGGTGCCATTATCGGATAAGAATACTTCATAGCCCTTCTTGAGGCCGAGCACTGCTGCGCCAACCCCACTTTCCGCACCCCCCAGTATAACAAGTTTTTTGCCCACGGTTAACGGATTTTAAGTGTTACTATCGTTAGCACGGCCAACATGATGCCCACTATCCAGAAGCGGGTAACGATTTTGGCCTCGTGCATGCCGAGTTTTTGGTAATGGTGGTGCAAGGGCGACATTTTGAAAATGCGACGGCCCTCACCGTATTTGTTCTTCGTGTATTTGAAGTAGCTCACCTGCATGGTTACGGAAAGCGTTTCCATAAAAAACACCCCGCACAGTATCGGTATCAACAGCTCTTTTCGAACGATGATAGCCAGTACGGCAATGATGCCGCCCAAGGCCAAGCTGCCCGTATCGCCCATAAAAACTTGGGCAGGGTAGGAGTTGTACCACAAAAAGCCCACGCAGGCCCCTATAAAGGCGGCAAGGAAGATTACCAGTTCGCCCGTAAGGGGCAGGTACATTACGCTCAGGTAGTTGGAGAATACGATGTTGCCGCTCACGTAAGCAAACACCAGCAGCGTGAAGCCCACAATGGCCGAGGTGCCTGTGGCCAAGCCATCGATACCGTCGGTAATGTTGGCACCGTTGGATACGGCCGTTACGATGAATACCACTACCGGAATAAAAATCAACCAACCATAGTTAACCGCCTCGGGGCCAATCCAGCTAATGAGCTTGTTGTAATCGAACTCATTGCCTTTCAGGAAAGGGATGGTAGTGGTAATCTTTTTTACATCGTGGTAGACTACAGTAGTGGTGTCGGCTTGAAAACCGCCATCGGGGCTAATGATAGCCTGTACACTGTCGCTGGCGGCCGCCACGGGTTCGCGTACCGTTACGCTCGGGTGGAAGTACAGTACCGCGCCTACAATCAAACCAATGGTAACTTGGCCCACAATTTTGAACTTGCCCGCAAGGCCGCGCTTGTCTTTCTTGAAAACCTTGATGTAGTCGTCAATAAAACCAATCGCGCCCATCCATACCGTTACCAACAGCATTAGCAGTATGTAGATGTTCTCCAACTTCGCAAACAATAGCGTGGGAATCAAGATGGCAGCCAGTATAATCAAGCCGCCCATAGTTGGGGTGCCCTGCTTTTGCAACTGGCCGTCCAAGCCCAAGTCGCGCACGGTTTCGCCTACTTGGCGGCGGCGCAAATAATTAACCAACCGGCCACCGAACACCAGCGAAATCAACAGCGATACCAAGATGGCCATGGCCGCTCGGAACGTGATGTACTGGAACAGCCCCGCCCCCGGAAGGTCGAACGCATTATCGAGGTATATGAACAGATAGTACAACATTACTTATCCAGTTCTTTAAGGGTTTCGGCCAAAATCTTCTTATCGTCGAAAGGGTGTTTTACCCCGGCTATGTCTTGGTACTTTTCGTGCCCCTTGCCCGCAACCAAAATGATGTCGTTCGGTTGGGCAAAGGAGCAGGCCGCGCGGATGGCTTCCTTACGGTCTTGTATGGTGAGCACGCGGCTAACGAACACAGGTGTTACCCCGGCTTGCATTTGCTTTAAAATATCGGCTGCGTCTTCGTTGCGGGGGTTGTCG
>CAYYZT010000199.1:5417-6509 GCA_964476015.1 uncultured Chitinophaga sp. | reverse complement strand
GTGAAGGGCGTGGATTTGTTGGCCCCGGAAGGCTATGGCGAGATTGTAGGCGGCGGCGAGCGTGAAACGGATTTGGCTTATCTAATAGACCAAATCAATCACCATGGCTTGCCGATGAGCGTGTTTGAGTGGTACTTGGATTTGCGCCGCTACGGCTCCGTACCGCACTCTGGCTTCGGCCTCGGTTTGGAGCGCATGGTGGCCTACATCTGTGGCCTGCCCCACGTGCGCGAGACCATCCCGTTCCCAAGGATGTACGGCAGGTTGTTCCCGTGAAAAAATTAGAAAAATGAAATCATTTGTTCCGTATTTTAGTTATTTTTAGCTAGAATGCGGAACAGAGTTTCATATTTGGCTTTTAAACAAGAACTTTTCTTATTTGGATTGTTCTCTACGTTGGATGTGGTTAAAGTATTCCCAAGCTTTGACAGCAACCGTTTTAGCGAGTGGCAACAAAAGGGCTATATTACCAAACTTATCAAAGGCTGGTACATCTTTAATGACCTTCCCGCATCGGAAGAATTGCTTTATAAAATAAGCAATGTGCTCTGTCGCCCTTCCTATGTTTCCATGGAATCGGCTTTATCTTTCTATGGTGCCATTCCGGAACAGGCTTTTACCATTACCGCCATTACCACCAGTAAAACAAGAGATTATATCACTCCCAAAGGCCGCTTTACCTATAGGGTGATTAAGCCAAAGCTTTTCTTTGGCTATAGGGTAATTGCCAGCACAGAGGGGAGACCTATATTGATTGCAGAGCTGGAAAAGGCTTTGTTAGACTTTCTATATCTTAATCCGAGGTTGAACGACATGGCAAGCATAGAAGCCCTTAGATTGAATAAAGACCTATTGGGTACTTTGGATTATGGCAAAATGGAAACATACCTTACCTTGTTTGATAATAATGCTTTACGGAAGCGGTACGAACTTCTTAAACAGTTTGCAAGATGATAGCTTTGGAAGACATCTTAAAGCAGTATCCTGATAACCTTAGGCACTTCAAACAGTTTATCCTAAGGGAATACTTGCAATACAAAATCTTGCAAATATTGTTTGAAAGCGAGTTTGCACGGCATTTTTGCTTTTTAG
>CAYYZT010000199.1:0-5407 GCA_964476015.1 uncultured Chitinophaga sp. | reverse complement strand
CTTTTTAGGCGGTACTTGTTTGAGGTTGGTGCACGGCAACACTAGGTTTTCGGAGGATTTGGACTTCGACAACTTCAATATCTCGCCAGAAATGTTTGATGAGGTGGCTGCATTAATAGCCCGCAAGCTTTCTGATGAGGGGTACGAGGTAGAAATAAGTACCGTGCATAAAGGTGCATACCATTGTAAAGTGCGCTTCCCCGCATTGCTCTTTTCACAAGGTTTATCCAACTACCGCGAGGAGAAGATATTGATCCAGTTGGATACCGAAGCCCAAAACTTTTCATTTATACCCGATAGGCAACTGCTCAATAAATTTGATGTGTTCACGCAAATCAATACCACCCCGCTCGATTTGCTCTTGGCCCAGAAGTTTTATGCTATTATAAACCGTAGGCGCAACAAAGGCCGTGATTTTTTTGATGTGGTATTTTTGTTGTCGTTAATTGATACCCCGAATTATGCTTATTTGGAACAGAAGTTAGGTATTGCCGCACCGGAGCAGTTGAAAGATAGGTTATTGGAAAAGTGTGCCAGCATTGATATGGGGGAAATGGCCCAGGATGTGCAGCCTTTTTTGTTTAATGCCACAGATATAAAAAAGGTAACGCTTTTTCCGGACTATATAAAGCAGATAAAGCTCTAATCCTGAACCATTTCCCCGCAAAAGCGGTACTAACTACCGAATGGCCGATTACAAAATCCCGAAGATAAAGGTGCCGCGCTTTTGCGAGGAGGAGGGATTTTATACCACGCCCGAACGCAGCAAGATGATGGCCAACATCCGTGGCAGGGATACGAAGGCCGAATTGCGACTGCGCCGTGCATTGTGGGCGGCGGGGGTGCGGTTTAGGGTGAACGTGAAAACGCTACCCGGCAAGCCGGACGTTGCTTCCAAAAAAATGAAGTTTGCCGTGTTTGTGGATGGCGGCTTTTGGCATGGCTACCAATGGGAAACCCGCAAACCCAAACTAAAGGGTAACAAAGATTTCTGGATACCCAAAATAGAGCGCAACATGCAGCGCGACGCAGAAGTGAACGAAGAACTGCAACGGCTCGGCTACCGCGTTTTTCGCTTTTGGGACCATGAGGTAAAAGCCAACCTGGGCGACTGCCTGAAACAAATTTTTGCGTATCTAGAAGCCAAGGAGCGGGGAACCGCATTGCGTGATTAAACACGAAGAGCACTAAGTTTTTACACAAAGAACACTAAGTTTGCCTTAGTGCCTTTAGTGGTTCCTTTGTGTCCCTTGCTTGTCTCGCCCCAGGCGAGGTGTTTAAACCCGTTACACGTAAATGAAAATAGCCGTAAACACCCGCTTCCTGCTCAAGGGCAAATTGGAGGGCATCGGCGTGTTTACCCACGAGAGTTTGCAGCGCATTACCCGCGCCCACCCGGAGCATGAGTTTATCTTCATTTTCGATAGGCCGTACGATAAGTCTTTTATTTATTCCGACAACATTACACCCGTAGTTATTCCGCCACCTGCGCGGCATCCGCTGTTGTGGTATTTATGGTTCGAATGGGCGTTGCCGTATGTGTTGCGAAAGCACCAGCCGGATGTGCTGCTCTCCCCCGATGGATATTTGTCCCTATCGTCTTCCATCCCAACCTTATTAGTGCTGCACGATTTGGCTTTCGAGCATTTCCCCGAGTATGTGCCGGGGTTGGTAGGGAAGTATTATAAACACTATACGCCCAAGTTCGCCCGGCATGCCCGGCGCATCGCCACCGTATCTGAATATACCAAACAAGATGTGGTGCAGCTATACGGTATCCAGCCCGACAAGGTGGATGTGGTTTATAACGGGGTGAAAGACGTTTACAAACCCTTGGCTACCGAAGCGCAACAGGCCATTCGCGACCAATACACGCAAGGGCAGCCGTTTTTCATCTATGTAGGCTCCATCCATCCGCGTAAAAACGTGGCGCGGCTGTTTCAAGCTTTCGAGCAATACAAACAGCAAACGGGCAGCACGGACAAGCTGGTGCTGGTAGGTGCCAAAGGTTGGCAATATGGCGATGTGATGGCCATCTACGAAACCATGCAACACAAAGCCGATGTGGTATTCATGGGCCATTTGGAAGCCGAGCAGGTTGCCGCGCTGATGGCTTCGGCGCGGGCATTGACGTATGTTTCCGTGTTCGAGGGTTTTGGTATCCCCATCGTAGAGGCATTTGCCAGCAACACGCCCGTTATTACCAGCAACGTAAGCTCCATGCCCGAAGTGGCTGGCGATGCCGCTTTGTTGGTGGACCCGCTTTCCGTGGAGAGCATTGCCGCCGCCATGTGCCAACTATACCAACAGCCCCAAACGGCGGAAGCCCTCAACGCGAGGGCTTCCATCCAATTGCAAAAGTTTAGTTGGGACCTGACCGCCCAAAAATTGTGGGACAGTTTGATGCAAGTATCGTCATTGCGCAAGCCTTGTTAATATTAAACGCTTAGCTGCTTTCCAATGGCTTGAAGCAAGCCCTTTAAGATAAGAACATCACTTCACCAACACACCGCTAGCTACTTTTCCGTCTACCTTTATTTTGTAGATGTAGCTGCCCGATGGCAAGCTGCTGGCATCCCAGTGTAGGGTGTTTTGGCCAGCATTGGCCTGTGCGCCGATGGCGAATATTTGGCGGCCCATCAAATCATAGATTGCCAGTGCGGCCAAGCCATCTTTGTCGGCGGTAAAGCTGAACGTAGCAACATTTTCAATCGGATTCGGGTATACGCTCAAGCCTTCCAGTTTTTGCGGTTGGTGGCCAATGCCCGTGCCGTTGAAAGGCTCGTAGTAGTTGCGGGTTTCGTCGGTTTGCTCCCATCCGCCATTGAACCACTCGTATGCTTTAAACAAAGTTTGGTTGCCGTGGGCATCGTAGGCGTAAGAGGCACTACGTTTGTTTTCCCAGTTGCTGCCCACTTTTTGCTGCTCAACCGTGGAATCGAGCAAAGTACCGGTAAAGTAATTGATGCCTTGGCGTATTTCTTGCCATGCGTTGCCATCCCATTGCTCCATCAGCCAATCCATTTCCAAGCTCTGGGTATTGAATTGGTAGTATGTTTGGGTAGCGTTGGCCCAAGCGGCTCCTTCCCAGTTTTCTGTTAAGTGCAGGGTCAAGTTGCCACGGGTGTCATACGAGTAGGTGCTTTGCTCGGTAGGCTCAAAGCCGCCCATAAAGTCGCCGTTAAACTTGGTTTCGGTAAGCATCTTGCCTCCGGTATTGTAGGTGTATATTGCTTTGTTCATGCCCATCCAGCCACCAAAGTTCATTTGGGTTTCCACGGTATCGGGCAAGCCTTGGGCGTTGTAGAGGTAAAGAGTTTGGGTAAGGGCTTCCAATCCGTTGCCTTGATCCATGAACATAGTTTCTGTTACTACTTTGTTGTTTTGGTACATGTTTACCATTTTCATGGTAGTATCCCATTGGCTGCCGTCATGCTCTTCATATACCATTTCCAAAATGTTGCCGTTGGCATCATAAACAATTGCGGTGCGGCTATCTTGCTCCCAAGCTGGCCCGGCGAAGAAGAAGCCTTTCATGGCGGTAACTTGGCCTTGGGTGTTGTAGATGCTCACGTCCAGGGCTTGTGGTTCCCAGCTGCTGCCCGTCCATTCGTAAACATAGGTGCTGTCCACGTTGCTGTTCAGGTCGCTATTGTACACATAAGTGGTAGAGTCGCTGTAGTCCAACGCCGCGTCGTCGCTATCCAACTGGGTAGTAGCCACCAAGCGATATGCGCCGGCCATGCTTTTGTTGGTAGGTTGTTCTTTCTTCATAAAGCTCTTTACGGGCCTTGGCAACACTATGCCTTGTGCCGAAGCGGATAAAATAACGGTAGATACTGCAATAAGGGTAAATAAAATGCGTAACATGGTTTTGTGGGTTTTAAAAGGTTTTATGTTTTGGTTTAAATCAGTTTAACAGGCAGGGCAGCCAGTGTCAAATGCACCGGTTCCAGCTCAAAATGCTCTTGTATGCTCATTTTCGATAGGTATGGTAGTGGTTTGTGGGCTGGTGTTTTCGTTGGCCATATTGCTGTAGAGCGCAACTAAAAGGCATAGCGATACCAGCACGGGGAATAGCAGGTTCCGTATCATAAAAAATGGTTATAAAATGTGTTTGGAAAAGTGGTGCCTCGGCTTTACGACGGAGGGTAACAGTGTATCGAAGCAGGAGGCTATTTACTTCGCTATCATTCCGCGGTATTGTTGTCCGTCCAAAGTCAGAACAAAAACGGGAGCGTTGGCAAACGGGTTGCCAGTACTGGTAAAAATAAGTTGCTTATAGGTTTTAACTAATTGATTTTCAAAAGGAACAATTTGTTTTCTTTTTGAAAAAAGGGCTACGGTTGGCACTGGTAGCCGTTAACAAAATGGGATATTTTACTTTGAAATATGCTTATCCCTTCACCGCAATTACCGAAATCTCCACGTTCACGCTTTTGGGCAAGCGGGCCACCTGCACGGTTTCGCGGGCGGGTGGGGCATCGCCTTTAAAGTAGCTGCCGTACACCTCGTTAACCAATGGAAAGTTGTCCATATTGCTTAGAAAAATGGAAGCCTTTACCACATCGTCCATGGTGTATCCAGCCGCTTCTACCACGGCTTTTACGTTTTCCATTACTTGTTCGGTTTCGGCCCTTATGTCGTCTATTTGCAGGGCACCGCTTTGAGGCACTATGGCAATTTGGCCAGAGGTATAGAGCACGCCGTTGGCAACAATGGCTTGGCTGTATGGCCCGATAGGGGCGGGGGCATTGGCAGTATGTATGGCAGTTTTCGACATAGAATCCCGAGGGGTTTTGTTATTTTTATCGCATCCCAAAGATAAGGAGCTATGGATATATTAGTATTGGGCGACAAACGCCGTGCCACTGAGTTGATGCAGCGCATTCCCAAAACGCACCAAGTAACCTATAGCACCAAAGTAAACGATGCCTCGCTGCCGAAGTACAACATCATTTTCGACCTCAACTTCGACGACGACAGCAACAACCTGCAATATTATAGCTATTTGCGCAACAAATTGATAGTGGTAGGTGCAGTAAAAACCCAACTGGCCGAGGCCGTGTTTAACTACCACAGCGAGGTAAGGTGCCAGCTCATCGGCATGAACACTTTGCCTACTTTCATCAATCGGGATATAATGGAGTTGAGTATTTTGGACAACGAAAACCTGCCCTTGGTAGAAACGCTTTCCCAAACCCTTAACTGGCCCTATAAACTCACGCAAGACCGTGTAGGCATGGTAACGCCGCGCGTGGTGCTGATGATTATAAACGAAGCGTGCTATACCCTGCAAGAAGGCACCGCCAGCGTGGAAGATATTGACCAAGCCATGAAGCTGGGCACCAACTACCCCCATGGCCCTTTTGAGTGGGCGGATAAAATAGGTATTAAGGAAGTGTAC
>CAYYZT010000198.1:0-6586 GCA_964476015.1 uncultured Chitinophaga sp. | reverse complement strand
GTATGGGCAAAGCCCTGTATCTTCCAACGGGTGAGGGCGTCGAGCACGGTAAACTTCAGTATAAAGTTACCTTCAGCATCCGTTTGTACGGTAGGGTAGAAGAAGGCGGTTTCCTGTAGGTTTTTGCGGGGCACGATGCCGCCGCCAGCTTCCTCGCTTGCAGCATCGGGCGATGGGGGGAGGGGTTTGTTTTGAAGGGATACGATATTGGATTCATTTTCAACTTTAGCGAGCCCACTTAAGCTAGGGGCCATTAGCACGGCTCCTCCACTGGTATCTCCATTTCTCATCTTAACCTTTGTAGGCATATCCCCAAAAGTAACCGGATCAGTTACATAAAGGTATTCATATCCGTATCCTAACATTTCGGTGCCATACAAATTCAATTGGTCATAGCGTTGTCCACCGCCATCAAACCAATCGTAATCCTGCTCTTGATACGTGGCAAAATTAGCCACCCCAAACAACCACCCGTTCCACACTTCTTTGCTATGGTATTTTGGCCCACGGCCGGGCAAGTTGAAGTTCCAATTGTGCTTTACAAAGGCATCCAACGAGGCATCGTACATGCTGGCCAGCAATTCGGCGGCCACCTTATCCCCTTTCGGACCTTTTATTTTGACTTTCCATTGCTCCTCCCCGCCGGGCGTGAGCTTATCGCGGAAAGTTTCGAACTCCAAACTCAACTCTTTGGACGGGTACGGAACAGTAATGTTAAAGTTGTCCGCATAGGTGCGGCCGTCCTTTACCGCAACGAAACGGATACCGATGCCGCCACGGTGCGCTTCGGTAATCGGAACCGTGATTTCGCGCTGCTCTTTGCTTAGTTTCAGCCATTCTTGGTGCAGCACTTTGTCGCCCTGTACCACTTCATATAGCACCCTCACGTCCTTAGCGGCAGTGCCTAGGAGGAAGCGGGCATTGCCGCCTGGCTCCACGGTGGGGGTCAGCAGCTTGGTCCACAGGTAATCGGCGGTAGGGATGGTTTTATCCTTTTCGCCGAAAACGGTTACATACTGGCGGCTTTTCACTTCCTGCCCGAAGCGGTCTTTGCCCACCAGCTCTACCACATAGGTGCCCGGCTGCCAAGTGGCCACGTTGGGCAGGAATTTGGTTTGTGCGCCTGTGTTCAGGCTCAGGTTCAGCACTTGTTCCCCTTTTGGCCATGTAGCTATATCCATTTCGTCGCCATAGGCATCCAAGGGGAACAGCTTTTTGAAATCCGCTTTAGATAGCAACTGTGTATCGGGCTGCTCCCAAAGGCGGTAGCGCAATGGTTCGGCAGGGGCTTTCAGGCGATGGATGGTGAGCTGCACCTGTGTGGCTTCAGGTTCGCCGTTAAGGTTGTTGGTGTACAGGCCGATGCTGTCCGGTTTTTGCTTATTGATGGCATCGGGCAGGCTTACACCGATTTCCAAAGACTTATAGCCTACCCGCACCGTGGTTTCGCTGCTGTGGGTCTCGCCGGAAATGTCCGTTACGTCGGCATATACCCGATAGTGGAAAATAGGGTCGCTTTCTTTGGATACGGAGCGGTCGGGCACGGCCTTGAAACGGATGGTATATACGCCCACCGAATCGGTAGCAACCACGCCCGAAGCTATTTCCATCGGCGGGCTCACGGGCCAAATGCTTTTGTACCAGCCCCAAATAGGGTACTGCACCTCCCGCACCACGCGGTAGCGCACCTGCGCCCCATCTATGTTGCTGCCCGCGTAGGCTTTGGCGGTGCCGGCTATGCTCACGCTATCGTCCAGTTTAAAGGTGCCCGTAATGGGCTGGAATTCCACTTCAAACTTGGGCCTTTTGTACTCTTCCACTTTGAAGTAAACATTGCCAAAAGGGGTGTTCAAGGTCACGTTGCCCGTAATATTGCTGGCGGGCAGGGTAAACGTGCCGTGGAACGTGCCATAATCGTTGGTGGTAAAGGCAGCTTTGCCTATTTCGCGGTAGTTGCGGTCGCGCATGATCACCTCCACTTTCTCGCCCTTCTTCAAGCGGCTCTCGGTGTCTTTATGCTCCAATACCAAGCCCTTGAAATACACCGTCTGCCCCGGTCGGTAGATGGCCCTATCGAGGAAAAACTGGGTATTGGCGGCCCACTTTTTCTCGTCACTTTTGTCTTGCTGATATAGGTAGTGCCCGCCATTGGTGGCCGTATCTCCTTTATAGCTTATCTGTATGGCCACATGGCTATATTTTTTGTTCGGGTTGATGATGACGCGGCCTTCCTTATCTGTTTTGTAGTTTTCCCCTCTTTCCAATACTTGCTTCTGCTGGGCGTAATCATATTTACTTTGATATATCTGCACCATGGCGTTTTTAATGGTAGCACCCGTATTGCGGTCCAGCACCAAAATCTCCATGCCCCCTGCCGTACTGTTTCGGGCGGTATAGGCCAGGTCGGATACCTGTATAACGCCATATTGGATAAGGCTGGAGGTGGAATAAATTGATTCGGTAGAGGCCACCAGATAATATTTTCCTTTGGGCAACCCCTCCAAAACCGCTTCGAACTTATGGTTTTGGTAATCTCCGGGGTTTGGTGTTGTTGCGTTCCAAGAGCGGTACGGTGTCTGCTCCATTAAAAATCGCACCGCATCCACCATACCATCAATATTGATGGCATTGTCGAAGCCTGCGGGTATTTTCACCAGCCTAAAGTATAGGTTATCCATGTTCTTTACCGTAACCTCCACCAGCGCAGGCTTGTTGGGAGCAATTACCTGTTCCGTCTCCAACTGGTGCATCGGCTGGGTCACTGTGCTCAATATGTCCAAAATAAGCCTGTTGGCTTCCGCAGTGGGGTATTTCTGCTCGACTTGCCTACCCACGGCCACCGCCTCGGCAAATTTCCAGCGGTGGGTGGTGTCGGCTTGGGGGTTGTAAGTATAACCTAGGTTTACATAATGTTTCACCAAGGCCAGGCTGATGGCCGTGCTGCTGCTGTCGTTGGCATAGCGTTTCCCCAAGGCCAGCAAAGCGGCGGTGTACAGGCTGTCTTTTTGCTGTTGGGGCAATACGGACTGGTCTTTCACGAAGGCCAACCGCTCCAGTTCCACCTCCACAAAACCGGGCAGGTAGGCGGCGTTCATCTGGTAAGCGGTAAGTTCTTGCAACAGTTGCAAGGCTTTTAGGTGGAAGGCCGCGCTATCGGCATGTTGCAGCTTAATTTTTAGAAACACTTCCGATAGCCCGAACAATTTTGGGTCGTCCAGATAAAACTTCTGCGTAGGTTGGGTGATGCCCGCTTCGGTATTCTTGAAAAAATCCACGGCGCGGTGGGCCAGCAGGTCGTACAGGGTGGGGCGTAAATCGCGGCGTTGGCCTTTCAATATCACTACATCAAAAATAGCCACCGGCGTGCGCTTCAAGCTATCGGCAGGTTGTAGGCTTTGCAAGTAAAGCGCACTGGTTTTTTCGGCAAACTTGGCCGCATCCCACGTGGCGGGGTCGGCGGCATCCACATCCAAAGTAACGGTGCGCTGCTGTATGGCCCAGCGGTTGTTTTCGTAATACTGCCAATACAGGCTGGCCAAGCCAGAAAGCATCACCTGCTTGGCCGGGAAAGGGGCTTTTACGGCCTCCTTTTCAATGACTTGGATAAATTTCAAGACGGCATCTTCCTCGTTTTCCAGTTTAAGGCCGTTTAGGTAGAATACGGTTTTTACCATTTGGCCGTAGTCCTTCTCTTTGGCGGCGGCGGTGTACAGTTGTTCCACCACTGGCAAGGCACTTTTCGGCTGCCCGATGGCCAATAGGCTATCCACCTGGCCCCATTCGGCAGTATATTCCTTTCCTTTATTGAACGATAGCATTTCCAAAGGATTTTTGTCCAGCACGATAGCGGCGGCAAGGCCGGTGATGGATACGATAGCGAGGAGCGTGAATAGTCTGCGCATAGAGTGGGGATGTACGGTATAATTACAAATTAACGGATAAACTGTTCAAACGAAAGCGCATCCAATAATAAGATGCGCCGCTACAACCATTTCCATAACGATGCATTCAAACTTGAAGTTGCCTGTATCCACAATTGCTTGCTGCGAAACGAGGGCCCTAGTGTGCGAGTAAATAATTAAATTTGGGCAAAAGTTTTGTGCCGCATGAGGTTTGCCATCTTTACCAACAACCGCAACTATTACCATAAGCCTCTTGCCGAAGGATTGAAGCGCATGTTTGATGCAATAGGCGTGGAAAGCGAATTGCTGTACGAAGGGCACGACAACTTGAACAAGCCTTGGGACATAGATACACAGCACGGTTTAAAAAACACCCTTCTCAGCACCTACCAAAAAAGTAAGCTCAAGGGGTTTTTCAAATCGTTGAAGCATTTCGATGCCTTCATCATTATAGAAGGGCTACCCACCATATACCGTAAGGATAGATACCAAAACTTGGAAAGAGCCTTGCGCAGCATGTACCCCAGCACGCCAATAGTGTTATATAGCAACTACTACTTGGGCACTATGCCCAACTGGATGAGGTGGCTAAAAAACGGCTGCGCGGAAGAATTTGTACCCAGCAACGACAACTATCTCTTCGAGCGGTTTGATTGGTATTTGGCCACTACCTTGGCCAACATCCATCCGTTGCCGGCCAAAGAAAATCCTGTTACCTCCGTAGGCGTAAACTTTAACGACGGCACGCTATATACGGAAGACCACGAGTTTCGCGCGCTGATAGATTTCGAGCGGCCCAAATTTATGAAGGAAAGGCTGGTGCAACTTCGGGCACTGGAAGAAACCAATACGCCGTACACGGTGCTCAACTCCAAAAAATCGGTAAGCGAAATAAGGAAAATCTATAGGGAAACGAGCATCTATTTCCTTGCCCATATGGAGAGTTTCGGTTTCCCCGTAGCAGAACTGCAAGCCTGTGGCTCCTATGTTTTTATACCGTACAACGATTGGTGCCCGGGCTTTTTTATCAAGGATACGAATACCATGGGCGCGGGAGAGCTAGGCAACAACTTTAGGGTATATAACAATGATTTGGAAACCTTGAAGGCCATGATAACCCAAGCCAAGGAAACGTATAACGCATCCAAGGTTCGGCAAGATTTTCTGCAAGAGTATCCGGAGTTGTATTATGGCAACTTGGAGGGGCTAAAAGATTTCGTGGAGAAGGTAAGAAACGGCACCATCAATGCTAAAAACCACCTCTCTTATAAAAACCTTGCCGACGAAAGCCTAGCCATACAGGATAAGCACGATAAAGCCGCCAAAGGTCAAACCTCAACCAACTAAAAAAGGCCAATTGCGGAGCAACTGACCTTTCAAAAAGCGGGTTTTGTTGTATTCATTTATTTAGAGCACACGCTCGTGCGGATTTCCTTGCAGGTACCGTTGCCCATAGCTGCGCATTTGGCCCAGTCTTCACACGCATTGTTTATGGATGCATAATTGGTGCGCTCCAAATACCATTGTGGGTTTTCTGGGTCGAGGGCTATGGCGGTGGTCAAATCCTTATACGCACCGTTTAAGTCGCCGGTAATGTTGCGCTTGTACATGCCACGGATGCTATACAGCTTCGGGTTGTTGCCGTCCACTTCAATAGCCTTGTCCAAATCCACCAAGGCATCGCGCAGCTTAAATTGTGATACTGCTTGGCCAGGATATATGGCGTTGAGGTAATAAATATGGTCGGCGCGCTCCAAGTACAGGGCAGCGTTTTCAGGGTCGGCCTTAATCTTGTCGGTAAGGCTGTTTATATTTTGTACATACTCCTGCGCCGAAGGCGAAGGTTTGTCTTGTGCATAAACACTCCAAGTGATTACGCTCAAGCAGATTATGAATAGGTTTTTCATGGTTTGATTGTTTTCGGTCAACACAAATCGTTCTCGCTTTCCTTATTTCCCAATTGCGTACCGAAAAAGCACAAAATGGCTGCTATGCTTGGTTTGCGCTTGCCTTGCACTTAATGGTTGCCCTTTTTTTGTGGAAGGCCAGCCTCGCTTTGAGGAAAATTGCCATTATATGCGGCTCGCATTACGAATACACAAATTTTTCCTTAAATTGCATGTTGGGTAAACCCTGACAATCCGTGAAATACGCCCTCACCTGTTTGCTTTGCTGTTGGCTAATGGCCCCGCTTTCGGCGCAGAACATAACGTTCAGCACCGAGTGGGAAGACTCATTGGAGGAGGCGGTATTGCGCGACAGGCTTTTGGTGGAATTTAGGGAAGGCACCCCCGTGGCAACCCAGCAGCTTATTTTGCAACTGGTGGGTTTGCAGGATGCGTGGCGGTTGCCGCATCCTAACGTGGTGGTAGCCAAGATACCTTACGAGATAGCCAGTTACCGCGACTTGAAATCAGTAATAGCGGCCCTGCACCAATACAACAACGTGAAACTGGCCAGCCCCTTTATATACAGCGATGGGCCGCTGCCCGTGGGTATATTGGGCAATGTGGCCGTGAAGGTGGAAAACGAGGCCGCTTACGAGGAACTGCTCGGCTTTGCGGAGCAGAACCATCTTTACCCCGTGTACCAAGATGCCTACATGAAAAACATTTGGTGGCTCACCACCAACAAATACTCCAACTACAACTCGCTGGAAGCGGCGGTAATGCTAAACCAAAGCG
>CAYYZT010000197.1:5932-6598 GCA_964476015.1 uncultured Chitinophaga sp. | reverse complement strand
CAGTGTTGCAGGGCTTTAAAGTGACCGTGGACAGCGCGCACACCGTAAAATATTTGATACTGAAAGAAAGCACCAGCGACACTACCCGCTTGTTGTTTACCGGTACCAATAGCCTGAACGTGTTGGAAGAATTTAGCATGAACACCAGCACTACTGGCAAAAACGTGGAGCTGGACATTGATGGCGCGGCTGACTTTATCGTAAACGGCGACTTTAAAATAGTGCACAACCGTGGTACGCAGGTGCTCATCAACCTTAACCGCAACAATGGCAACAATGCCAAGCTTTGGGTAAAGGGCAACTTGGATATGACCATGGCCACCAACAGCGGCAGCTTGCTGGTGAACGCCAACGCCGCCAACGACACCATACAGGTTGATGGCAGCATCATCTATAAAAACAACAATACCTCGGCTTCGGCAGATATGTTCATTACCATGAAGAGCAGCAGCAAACTGTTGTTGGGCGGCAACTTGGATTTCCGGGGCGTGAGGAACCAGAACATGGAGCTGATACTGAGCAATACCAGTAGCCTTGCTATTGGCGGCTCCATCCTGCGCCAGGCATCGCCCAGCAAGTTTGGTAAGATTACGATGAACAATACCTCCACCCTTACCTTCAACGGTACCGACCAACAGATTTGGGAAGGCACCACGGGCAATACGG
>CAYYZT010000197.1:0-5922 GCA_964476015.1 uncultured Chitinophaga sp. | reverse complement strand
ACAACGTGTACCGTGCCATTACCATCAACAATACCTCGCCCAACTCGCCGCAGGTGCTGTTGAACGGGGACGTGACCGTAACGGCCACCCTTACCCTGCAAGATGGCAACGTGGGCACCGGCAACAATATGTTGATAATAAGCAGTAACAGTGCCAGTGCCATCAGCGGCCATAGCGCCAACAGCTACATTGTGGGCACACTGCGCCGCTATATTGCCAGCAACACGGCTTCGTACGATTTTCCGCTTGGCTATGGCGGGCAGGATGAGTACTACTGGGCACGCATCAAAAACAACCTGATGATTGGCCCAAGCTACTTGACCGCGACCTTTAAGGAAGTGCCTGCGGCGCAAAAGAACGTAAGCATCTTGGTATCGGACAACGACCTTACCTATACCGAACTGAACCAAGCCGGCATTTGGACCATAGACCCGAACACGCAGCCGTTATTGGGCAGCTACTCCATAGAGGTTGGCACCGAGAACTTCGATGGGCTGATGGATAATATGTTCCGCATCATTAAACGCCCAAGTGGTTCCAGTGTTCAGTCATGGAGCAACGGTGGCGGGCTGCTTTCATTGCTGGGTTCGGTAAATAGGCTGGTGGGCACGGGCCTTACCACGCTCACGGGCCTCAACTCGTTCTCCGACTTCGGTATAGCACAGGGCAACGGCACCAGCCTGCCCATCGACCTACTGAGCTTCGGCGCACAGCCCGATGGCACCCGCGTGAGGTTGGATTGGACGGTTTCCATGGAAATCAACAACGACTACTTCACCATCGAACGCTCGCAAGACGGCGTGGAGTTTGAACCAGTGGCCGTAGTAGAAGGTGGTGGAAACCACAGCCTGCAAAAGGACTACCGAACCTTCGACCCGCAACCGCACTTGGGCCTCTCCTACTACCGCCTGAAACAAACGGATTTTGACGGGGCCTCGAAAACGTACGACATGGTATCGGTAACGATGACCAGCGAGGCGGGCACCAAATTCGACATATACCCTAACCCAAACAAGGGCAGCTTTACCCTACAACTGGACACGCCGTTCGACCAGATAACGGTGTCCATCCTTAACAACATGGGCCAAATGGTGTACCTGAACGAGTTGATGGGCACCACCGGAAAAACCAAGACCCAACTGAGCCTTGGAGATATATTGGCCACGGGCATGTACTTCGTGAAAGTGGACTCGGGTAGGGATACGTTTATTAAGCAGATGGTTATTGAGTAAGGAGCGACTAGTAAATAGTAAGTTAAATAGTAAGTAGTAAGCAGCAAGTAGTGAGTAGTAATCTACACACAGGAATTAAAAGACATTAGTCACTGCAACCATTAATTGTTAGTGACTGCTTTCTACTTACTAACTTACTCCTTACTGAAAGATAGAGATTGGTTTTGAGAGCAAAAAAGCCGGCGGGAGTTATGAACCCGACCGGCTTTTTTGTTTGCATTGAACAAATCCCCATCTGAAGATGGAAGGGTTTCAACCCATGGAAGTTATTTACCCAGATATGCACTGTACATCCACACCAGCTTTTCCTGCTCTCGAATGTAGTCGCTCATTTGGGCGTTGGTGCCCTCGTCGTTGGCATCTTCGCTCAAATTGAGCAGCACGCGCTGTTTGGCCAGCAAAACGCTGAACGAATCCAGTATCTCGCCAATAGCCTCTTTGGGGTTGGTAATGTTCTGCTTCTCCTTTATTTGCGATACCTTGATATAGCCGCTATAAGCATGTATGGGCGTAACGCCGAGGGTGAGCACCCGCTCGGCAATCTCGTCGGCCTTGAGGATAAGGTCGCTGTATAGCTCCTCAAACTTGAGGTGCAACTCAAAAAACTTCTCCCCACGGATGTTGTAGTGGTAGCCACGGGCATTCATGTAAAATATCTGGTAGTTGGCCAGCAGGTCGTTCAGTTTGTCGGCCAGGTCTTTGGCCTTGGCAGCATCGAGGCCGATATGGTTCAGTTTGGCGGCACGTTCGGGCTTTTGCTCCTTGGGCTGCTTGGCCGGTTTGGCCTCTTTGGTAGGTTTGGCTGTTTTTGCCATAGTATGTGGGTTTGGTATAGTTTACTATAAAGTTACGCAATAATGCCCTGCGGTTGGATAGGTTTACGGTAAAGACGGCAAAACTTAACATACACCTCTGTGTGCTTCTACCAAAACCGTTTTAACAGCAGCCCTCCCGCCTGCACTTCCCGCCAATTTGCTATTTTTACCCTCATGACGCAAGTGAAAATCGGCATCATCCGCGAAATGAAATCGCCGCCCGACAGCCGGGTGGTGCTCACCCCCGACCAATGCGCGCGGTTGCTGCAACAATACCCGCAACTGGACATTGCAGTGCAAGCAAGCCCCAACCGCTGCTTTGCCGATGCCGAATACACGGCCGCGGGCATACCCGTGGTGAACGACGTGGCGGACCGCCAGATACTTATCGGCGTAAAGGAAGTGCCCATCCCCGCCATTATCCCGCACCGCACGTATTTGTGCTTTTCGCACACGCACAAAAAGCAACTGTACAACCGTCCGCTACTCAAGGCTTTTATAGAAAAAGGCGTGAAACTGGTGGACTACGAACTGCTTACCGATGATAGCGGCGCGCGCGTTATCGCTTTCGGGCACTTTGCCGGGCTTGTGGGCGCGCACAACGGGCTGCTCACTTGGGGCCGCCGCACTGGCAAACTACACCTGAAGCGGGCAAAAGACTATACGGACTATGCCGCCATGAAGGCCGATTATGAAAACATAACCGTGCCGCCGGTAAAAATAGTGCTCACCGGCTCGGGCCGCGTGGCCACGGGTGCCAAGGAAATACTGGACCTGTTGCGCATCAAGCAGGTGAGCGTGGCCGAATACTTGGCCATTGACGAGCCTACCGAGGCCGTGTACGTACAGATAAGTACGGGCGACATTTACCAGATACCGGGCCGCCCGTTCGAGTTCAGCCATTTTGTGAAAAACCCGAGCGAATACGTGAGCATGTTCACGGCATTCTATAAATCCACCGACCTGCTCATCAATGCCATTTATTGGGACCCGAAGGCCCCGCGCTTTTTTTGTTTGGAAGAAATGGCCCGCCCCGATTTCCGCATCCGCACCATTGCCGACATTACTTGCGACATTGGCGGCAGCGTACCCGCTACCCTAAAGGCCACCACCATAGCCGAGCCGTTTATGGGCTACGACCCGCAAACGCAGCAGGAAACCGAGCCGTTCCAGCCCAGCAGCATTGACATTATGAGCATCGACAACCTGCCCAACGAGCTGCCCCGCGATGCCTCTTGCGCCTTCGGCGAGCAGTTTATGCACCACGTGCTGGAAGAGCTTATCGGCCTGCGCCACGGCGACATGGTTGCCCGTGCCACCATTTGCGAAAACGGCCAACTGGGCAGGGATTTTAAGTATTTGGGGGAGTTTTTGGCGGAAGGGTTATAAGGTATCTAACAGTCCTTTAACATAAATTTCATGCCCTAACCTAATTCCATGGACACTGGACTATGGACCATGGACCAAACCGACTATATTTGCAACTGATTATCAAAATAGAGACAAAACCACTACCGCATGTCATTAAGCAAGATACAGGAGCTATTGGGCGACAAGGCCAGCTACCTGCTGGAGCACGAGAGCAAAACCGTGAGCAAGGACCTGTTGCACCTGCCCGGCCCCGATTTCATCAACCGAGTATGGAAAGACAGCAACCGCAGCCCGCAAGTGTTGCGCAACCTGGCCGCCATCAACAACCACGGCCGCTTGGCAGGCACGGGCTACGTGAGCATCTTGCCGGTTGACCAAGGCATCGAGCACACCGCCAGCGCGTCTTTCGCCCCGAACCCTATCTACTTCGACTCGGAAAACATCGTGAAACTGGCCATCGAGGGCGGTTGCAATGCCGTGGCTTCTACCTATGGCGTGCTGGGCAGCGTGGCCCGCAAATATGCCCACCAAATTCCGTTTATCGTAAAAATAAACCACAACCAGCTTCTTACTTATCCGAACAAGTACGACCAGATACTGTTCGGCACCGTGAAAAACGCTTGGGACATGGGCGCGGCGGCCGTGGGCGCTACCATCTACTTCGGTAGCGACGAGAGCAACCGCCAGATACAGGAAATTGCCGAGGCGTTTGAGTATGCACACGAACTGGGCATGGCTACCGTGCTGTGGTGCTATCTGCGCAACAATGAGTTTAAAGTGGGCGATAAGGACCACCACCTATCAGCCGACGTTACCAGCCAAGCCAACCACTTGGGCGTAACCATACAGGCCGACATCATTAAGCAAAAACTACCAGAGGTAAACGGCGGCTTCAACGATATCAAATTCGCCAAAACCCACAAAAAGGTTTACAGCGATTTGACCACCGACCACCCTATCGACCTTTGCCGCTACCAAGTGGTAAACTGCTACATGGGCCGCAATGGCCTTATCAATTCCGGCGGTGCCAGCAGCGGCGAATCGGATTTGGTGGAAGCGGTGAGCACGGCGGTAATCAACAAGCGCGCCGGGGGCATGGGCCTCATCAGCGGCCGCAAAGCCTTCCAACGCCCGATGAACGAAGGCGTGGCCATCTTGAACGCCATCCAAGACGTGTACTTGGAGAAAGGTGTTACCATAGCTTAATCTATAATAGTACGATAAAAAGCGCAGGCCGATAATTATCGGCCTGCGCTTTTTATTAAAATATCACCCACGTTTTACCGCAGCACCGTTACATTGCCTTTTAAGAAAACATCGCCACCATTGGGACAAGTGCCTTCCAAGTAGTAAACAAACACTCCTGGATCAACCATGCGGGCATTATAGGTGCCGTTCCAACCTTGGGTAATGTCGTTGGTCTCAAATACCAGATTACCCCAACGGTCGAAGATTCGGAAGATTTTAATTTGCTCCACCGAATGGCTGCGCACATAAAGCACGTCGTTCGATTTATCGTTGTTAGGGCTAAAGGAATTCGGGATAAAGATATCCTGCGCACAGGTGGAGTACACCCTTACACCCACTGTATCCCAAGCCATACAGCCGTTTTCGTCGGTTACGCGCACGGTGTAGTTATTATCGCCAAAGGCATAGAAGCTCACCCGGTCGCAGTTGTCGCAGCTTAGGCTGTCGTTCGGCATCCAGTAATAGTCCACCACATTGCTGCTAGCGTTGGCATCCAAGGTTACGTGCTCGCCCATCATCACGGTGCGATTCGGGCCGAGGTCGGTGGTGGGCGATGGATTTACCACAATACTGATTGACTGCGTATCTACCGCGCAATCACCGCCTACGATGGCCACTTGCACCGTCATGCTTTCGCTAGGTTGGAAGGTTTGCGACAGCTCGTGTGGCAAATCGAATTGCTCCTTCGGCAACCAAGTAACTTGGTACATGGAGAGGCCCGTTTCCAAAATCTGGATGCGGAGGTCAACCTGTTGGCCTTCGCAAATGGCCACATCATCGCTTACTTGCGCCAAGATGGTTTCTATTACTTTCACCGCCACGGTATCCATATCCTTGCAGCCATATTGGTTGAAGGCTTCCACCACATACACGGTGCTGGCCGTGGGTTGCACGGCAGGGCTTTGGGTAGTGAATACCGTTTGGCCGCCCACCGTCCAGTTAAAACCAGTGGCATTGATGGCGGTGGTGGTCAGTTCCAGCGTTTCGCCGTTGCACATCGTTACATCGTCGATAGTAGCCACGGCAGGCAACGGCCTCACCGTAACCCTTACGGTATCCAGATTGGCGCAACCAAACTCATTGAAACCCACCACGGTGTAAGTGATGCTTTCCGTAGGCGTAGCGGTAGGGTTGGCACAATCCAAACAAGAAATATCCTGGTTCGGCCCCCAGCCATATTGCAGGGCGCCCGTGGCTTCCAAGGCTACGCTTTCGCCCAAGCAAATCTCCACGTTCGGCGAGGCATCAATGGCCGG
>CAYYZT010000196.1:2964-6648 GCA_964476015.1 uncultured Chitinophaga sp. | reverse complement strand
TCCAAAGCGGAGTACGACAAGCTGTTTTTCCCTAACGAGGCCGACAGGGCCGTGTTGCAGGATAGGGACCTAAGCTACCGTGTATTCGATTTTGCCAGCGGTTCGCCCTTTACCAATGCCTCGCCGTCTTACTTCCACAAGTCGGTAGGGGGCTACCATGCGGCCAAACTGCGCACCTACCAAGAGTTGATAGAGAACCAGATAACCAAGGATATGGCCACGCTGCAACAAGGCTTGCAGAAAGGTGCCGTGCCAGAGAACATGCCTGTGCTGAATATGCTGAACACGCGCTACTTTATTCTCGGCAAAACGGCTCAAGAAGTGGTGCGCAACCCCCATGCGGCAGGCAATGCCTGGTTTGTGAAACAGGTGCTTACCGTAAACACTGCCGACGAGGAACTGTTTGGCCTATCGAACATCGATACCCGTAGCACGGCTTTGGTGCGCAACACCTTTAGCGACCAATTGCAGGGCTTTACCCCTGCGTCAGACCCTGCCGGAAGCATCGTACTCACCGAGTATAAGCCCGATGCGTTGAAGTACAGCTTTAAGAGCAAGAACAAAGAGTTGGTGGTGTTTTCCGAAATCTACTATCCCGATGGCACCAGTTGGAAGGCGTTTATAGATGGGCAACCCGTGCTGCACCTAAGGGCCAACTATGTACTACGGGCCTTGGTAGTGCCTGCCGGCGAACATACTATCGAGTTCCGTTTCGAACCGGTGTTTTTCTCCACCGGCGGCACCATTTCATTGATTTGTTCCGCGTTGGTTTTCGTAGCCTTGGGCGCATACATTTTCTTTGAGCTAAAGAAGAATAAAAAGGAGCCAGTACCAGCGGCCCCCGTAACCCCCAAGGGCCAAAAGTAAATTTGAGGTATAATTAAGCAGTCTTTAAAGCGCGGCCTTGGCTATTGCCTTTTGATATACCGCTAGGTAGCGTTGGGCAATGGCGTTGGGGTTGAAAAGCGAGGATGCTTTTTGTTGCGCCTTTTGGCTTATCTCAACATATCTTTCGCCAAGGTTGATGGCCCAGAGCATGCCTGCGGCCAAGTCTTCGGCAGATCGGCCGTTGGCCAAGTAGCCGTTTTCCAAGTGGTCGATAAACTCGGGTATGCCGCCCACGGCAAAGCCTACCACGGGCACGCCGCATGCCATAGATTCCATGCCTGTTTGCCCCAACGGCTCTTGCAGCGATGGCATAATGAAGGCATCGGCGGCATTATAGGCTTCGGCCATTTCCTTCTCCCCGTTTACCATACCCAAAGACACTACGGGCAACGGGAAATCGAAAGCCGTGTTGTCAGATGATTTGCCCACCAACAGCACCGCCGCATGTTGCCTGAAATGCTCGTTGGTTTGGCACAGCAGGTCTATGGCTTCTTTCATGTAGCGCAGCCCCTTTCGCTCTTCCTTGATGTTGGCAGCGGCAAACAGCAGGTAAAATTTATCCGCCTCCATGCCCAGTTTTTTACGCGCTTGCCATTTGTCGGCAGGCTTAAAAACGGTTACGTCGAGTGGGTTGTGTATGGGGGTAATGGTTTTTTTGCCCAACAGGCTACTGGTGCGGGCCATGTTGCCCAGCCAATGGCTTACCGTTACTACCTCTATATCATGGTGTTTCAGTATGGCGGCCTTCTTGTTCCATACTTGGTTGGAGAGGTCGGTAGGCGAAGGCAGGCGCAGGTAAGGGCAGTTGCCACAGCTTTGCATAAAGTGGTCGCAATCGTAAGCTACGTGGCAGCCGCCCGTAAAGCCCCACATATCATGCAAGGTCCACACAACGGGCTTGCCCATACCCAGCAGCGCGTTAAAATCTTCCAACGCCAGAAAACCGTGGTTGTACCAATGTATGTGCAGCACGTCGGCCGTGGCGATGTCTGGGTTCTGGCGTACATCCATGCCCGTGTTGGCAGGCGAAAACACGAACAGGTTTTTGCGGTCTTTCAAGTAGGGTAAAATAAGCAGCCGTTCCAGCGCAAAATTGAATTTGTCTCGCCAATAGGCCCATTTGCCTTTGGCTACGGGCCCGCCGCGCGGCGGGGTTTGGTGGCGCGCGGCTACCAGTATCTTGGCATCCACCCGTAGCTCTTGCAACGCATCGCAAATGCGCTGGCACGCAATGGCCGCGCCCCCGTGCGCATAAGTGCTTATATGAACCACCTTCACGCCGACAAACATATCCAATTTTGGCCGCCCATCAAAAAATAGGGCCCGTACAGCCCTTTAGCCTGTTTTGTGTTAGCTTTGGGCTTCATCGCGCCTATTGTAATGGGAGAAATCCAACGCCAAGGTATATACAACAGCATCATTGCCTATGCAGGCATTGTGCTTGGCTATATCAACATGGGCATCCTGTTCCCCTTTATACTCACTACCGACCAGATTGGTCTGTATGCCGTTATAGGAGCCATTGGCCAAATAGGCAATACGCTGGTGCGCTTCGGCACGCCCAGTATTGCCATACGCTACCTGCCGTTTTATAAGGGTCGCGAAGAACGGGCGCGGTTCGTGGGCTTGCAATTGCTGCTTGTCGGCCTTGGGGCGGTGTTGTTTGCGCTGTTGTACCTGTTGCTTAAACCGTTGCTTATAGCCTGGTATCAAGACCAATCACCCCTTTTCGTATCGTACAGCCACTTAGTGGTGCCGTTTACTTGGCTGCTGTTGTTGTTCGAGCTGCTGTTCGGGTTCAGCCGGGCCTATCTGCTCACGGTAGCGGCGGGCTTCGCCCGCGATTTGCTGTTCCGCATCGTGGCGTTGGCACTCATCATTTTCTACTATTTCGAATGGATTGATTTCGATTGGTTTATGTGGCTGTATGCCTTTGTGTACGCCGTGCCGTCGGTGTTTTTGTTGGTATATCTTATGGTAAGGCACTCCATGCCCGTAAGCTTCAAGGTGGGGCGGCTGGGCAGTGGCATTAAGGAAATGATGGTATATGGCGGGTTTGTGTCGTTGGGCAGCCTTTCCACCGTGCTCATCAGCGAAGTGGACAAGGTAATGTTGGCCGGATTGGCTGATTTGGAAGCCGTGGGCGTGTACACCATTGCCGCTTTTTTCGGCTCGGTGATAGTGGCCCCTGCCCGAGCCTTGTTGCTAGTGGTCGCACCCTTGATTGCCCAATTTATCAAGGAGGGCCGTATGGACAAGATTGCCACCATCTATGCCAAGTCTTCCCTCAACATGCTGGCCGTAGGGTTGCTCGTTTATATAGGGCTTTACGTAAACCTCGACAACATTTTCGGCATATTGCCGCCGGAGTTTGCCGTAGGGCGGTATGTCATCATCTTTATAGGTTTCTCCAAGCTGGTCGAGATGGTTACGGGTGCCAATGGCGACATCATCGTAAACTCCCGCTATTTCCGCTACGATTTGGCGTTCAACATCCTGCTGGCCATATTGGCCATCGGCACCAACTACCTGCTCATCCCCATTTACGGCATTACCGGCGCGGCCATGTCCACGCTTATTTCCATGTTTTTGTACAACGTGCTCAAAACCGCTTTCGTGTATTGGAAATTCGGCATACAGCCCTTTACCGTGCAAACCTTTTATTGCCTGCTGGTGGGCGTGGGGGCGGTGGGCGTGGATGCCCTGTTGCCCCGATTAGAACCGTTGGTGCTCGACCTCGTGCTGCGCTCCGCCCTTGTAGGGAACGCTGGTGACGTCGATGCCGCTCTTTGCCTT
>CAYYZT010000196.1:0-2954 GCA_964476015.1 uncultured Chitinophaga sp. | reverse complement strand
GTTTACGTATTGCTGTTGCTCTACTTCAACATCTCCCCCGACATCAACGGCCTCGCCGCCAAAATGCTGAATCAAGCAAGGAAAAGGGTAGGGAGGTAATGTAAGAAGCCGAGCAACGTTGCATCGTTCGGCTTTCTAATAAAAGAGGCTTTAAACACAAAGGGCACTAAGAAATCACAAAGGGCACAAAGATTTTCCCTACATCCCGGAGATATTCGGGACTGGTGTTTCCACAAAAAAAGTGCCCGCGGAGGAACCACTCTCCGCAGGCTAAAACACACAACTAACCAACTATTATGCAACCATTATTATGCCAAAAAAATTTGGATAGGCCACCCTTAATCCGTGCGCCTCATGTTCGGTTTTGGGTCCTTAGCTTCACGCTTCTTTCAACACTCCCAAAATATCTACGGGCGGCCTATCCAAGCAATTGGTTTTGAGCACCGATTACACTACCTATTACGCCCAGTACGAAAGGATAGTTCTCGGTTTTCGTTGAGTTGCCGCCCACGGTCGGCGAACGGATAAAAAGAATGGATAAATGAAGGGATGAATATAATATTGAATTTTCCTAGTCCTCACTTTCAGCGAGGATTTTATAACTGCGAGCTTATAGCTCGCCACATAATGCACAGTCAAAAAAGAGCCAAAGGCCCAACGTTACCACATCCGCGCTGGAAGCGCGGACGAGCAATTGGACTACGAAAGCTTCTTCAAGCTTTCCAGAATATTGTTTTCCACCCGCTCCATAATATTGTTGTTATCAGTGCGCTGAAAGGCTCGGCCCAGTAGCAATTCGTATAGCTCTATGTAGCGGTTGCTAATGGTTTCCACCCACTCGTCGGTCATTTCGGGCACGGTTTGGCCGTCTTTGCCTTGAAAGTTATTGGCTATCAGCCATTCGCGCACAAACTCCTTGCTCAGTTGCTTTTGTGGCTCGCCGTTGGCTTGGCGTTCCTCGTAGCCCTCGGCATAGAAGTAACGTGACGAGTCGGGCGTGTGTATCTCGTCCATCAACGTTACCTGCCCGTTGTGGAAACCGAACTCGTACTTCGTGTCCACCAGTATCAGCCCGCGGGCGGCGGCCATTTCGGTGCCGCGGTCAAACAGGTCGTAAGTGTACCGTTCCATGGTTTCGTAATCCTTTTGGCTTACGATGCCTTGGCGCAGTATCTCTTCGCGGCTAATGTCCTCGTCGTGGCCCTCGGCGGCCTTGGCCGCCGGGGTAATGATGGGGTGGGGGAGTTTGTCGTGCTCTTTCAGCCCTTCTGGCAACGGCACGCCGCATAGCTCGCGCAGGCCGCTCTTGTAGGTGCGCCAAGCGTGGCCCGTAAGGTAGCCGCGTATCACCATCTCGATGCGGATGGGCTCGCAAATCTTGCCGATGGCCACGTTCGGGTCCGGCGAGTCGATAAACCAGTTGGGGCACACGTCCACACAGCTTTTGAGAAACTTGGCCGCTATCTGGTTCAGCACCTGCCCTTTGTAGGGGAGGGGGCGGGGCAAAATCACGTCGAACGCCGAGATACGGTCTCTAGCCACCATTACAAGATACCGGTTGTCGATGTTGTACACGTCGCGTACCTTGCCGTGGTACACGCTAACTTGGCCGGGCAACTGGAAATGGGTGCGGAGGATGCTCATGGGTGGGGTTGAATTGCTGCGGCAAAGTTGTGAAAAAATGTGCCGATGTGCTAATGTGCTTATTGATAAACAAGTAAAGTTGTGGTGGAGTGTGACCAAATTGAAAATTGACTTTAGCCCACGGTTGAAACCGTGGCTATTTGAAAAGATTTTGTCGCTATATAAAATGGGTTGATTAAACAACTTACACATTCCTTTCTTAACTTAGGCACATGCACTATCCTCAACTCCTCATGAGACTATCCGTGTTGGTGGCCCTTTTCGCTTGTTTCCATTCCTTTGCCCAGATAACCCAATACCCTCCTCGCATGTACGGCGATACCGCCCATGCGCCGTTTTACCACGGCGTGGCCAGTGGCGACCCGCTGCCCAACGCCGTACTGTTGTGGACCCGCATAACACCCGACAGCGCCACCGCCCCGCCAGTGGCCCTTACGTGGCAAGTGGCTACCGATACTGCCTTCGCCAACGTGGTGGCCAACGGCAACGCCAATGCCACATCGGCCAAGGACTTTACCGTAACGGTGGATGCCACGGGCCTACAGCCCAACATGGTGTATTACTATCGTTTTCAAGAGCCAAATGGTGGCTATTCGCTGCGCGGGCGCACCAAAACCGCGCCCAGCGGCAGTGTGGATAGCCTGAAAATGGCCATAGTATCGTGCAGCAGTATTTTTTCGGGATACTTTAATGCTTATGCCCGATTGGGCGAGCGCAGGGATGTGGACGTGGTGGTACACTTGGGCGACTATATCTATGATTTCGTGGACGAGGACGAAGAAGTACGGGTGCCGACTCCTTACCCCACCAACCCGCAGACGGTGGACCAATGGCGAGACCGCCACGAGTATTACCTGCTGGACCCCGACCTGCGCGATGCCCGTGCCCAACACCCGTGGATAGTGATGTGGGACAACCACGATGCCCGCCTAAGCAATCCCGGACCCGGCACGCAGGCGTTTTTGGAGTGGGTGCCCATACGCTTGCCCAATGTGGCGCAGCCGAACATTATATACCGCGATTTCGTTTTCGGCGATTTGTTTAGCCTGCACATGCTGGATATACAGTATTTCCGCGACAACGATGTATGGCCCTCGGGCGACACCAGCCTGCTCGGTACGGTACAGTACGGTTGGTTTGTTGATTCTTGGCAAAACTCCACCGCCAAGTGGCAGGTTATCGGCAGCCAAAAAATGGTGGGTGGCTGGTATTCGCACGGGGTGCCGCAAGCCATTTTTCCGCACAACGGCACCGTGTTCGATACCAATAGTTGGGACGGTTATTTTGGCGAGCGTGCCAAGCTGTTTGCC
>CAYYZT010000195.1:0-6654 GCA_964476015.1 uncultured Chitinophaga sp. | reverse complement strand
CAAGTGGGTAAGCACAATCGAGTCTTTTCCACCTGAGAACAAAATGGCCGGGTTTTGAAATTCGGCGGCCACCTCGCGTATCACGTAAATCGATTCCGCCTCCAGTTCCTTCAGGTGATTCAAGTTATAGTCCATATCAGTTCTTTGCTTGTAATTTTATCTTCGGTACCAGCAGTTCTACCACCGCTTTTACGCTTTGCTCTATCGTCATTTCGTTGGTGCGTATTTCGAGGGCCGCGTTTGTGGGGGCTTCAAATGGCGCATCCAGTCCAGTAAAGTTCTTTATTTGCCCGGCGCGGGCTTTTTTGTAAAGCCCTTTCACGTCGCGGTCTTCGCATACGGCAAAAGGGGCGTTTACATACACTTCCAAAAAGTCTTCTTGGCCGATGATGTCCCGCGCCAGTTCGCGCACATCGGTAGTAGGGCTCACGAAACAGTTTAGCGCAATTACGCCACAGTTTACAAACAGCTTGGTTACTTCCGCAATACGGCGGATGTTTTCCAGCCGGTCGGTTTCGGTAAAGCCAAGGTTGTTGTTGATGCCGCTGCGCACGTTGTCGCCATCCAGTACTTGGGTAAGGTAGCCCCGGCGGTGCAGTTCGCTTTCCACGCCCTTGGCAATGGTGGTTTTGCCACTGCCCGAAAGGCCGGTAAACCATACGCAGATGGCCCGTTGTTCCAACAACTGTTCCTTGTCCGTACGGCCCAGTAGTTGGTCGAACGTGGTATGGATATTTTCGGGTAACTGGCTCATTTCAGCATGCAAAGTTACATCTTTTTACAAATAGTCGACTAGGTTGGTAGGGATTTAGTTATAGTCGCAGCAGAAAACCCATACACTATCTTAAAACGAAAAAGGGAATGTCCTCTCCCAGAACATTCCCTCCGTCATTTTCCCGTCAGGCGAATAGACTTTAATCTTAGTCGGGCAATACGTTACCTTTAATGGTAAGCGTAATGGTGCCGTTGGTGCCATTGGTAGCGTTGGAGTTCACGGTTACGTTTTTGGTGAACTGGCCAACGCGGTCGGTAGCATATTTTACTTTGATAACGCCGCTCTCGCCCGGGCCGTAAACATCTTTAGGGCACTCTGGAACGGTGCAGCCGCACGAACCGGAGCAGCTAGAAATAATCAAATCCTCGCTACCGGTGTTGGTAAATTTGAACTCACGGTTGCCGTCGGCATTGTGCGCAATGGTACCGTAATCCAAAACAAGGGTTTCAAAAGTTACTACGGGGCCTTTGGCCAATACCGGGCTGGTGCTGGTTTTTACTTGGGCCGACAAGATGCCAGCGGCGAAAACCATCAATACCATCAAGCTGTAAATCTTTTTCATAGTAGATTGAGTACTGTTTACAATTAGGTTAAACAAAAATAAGGAAATAAAATTCAACAAAAAGCAAAAACGATTTTTGCGAAGTTGTCAAATTACATGCCAGCTTGGTAGAGAATGCTAATTTACACATCCGCCGAAATATATACAGGTTCGGCATCTGCTTTTTTAGTTTTTTTAACGATTTTCTTTTGGGCGAAATATCCCAAGGCTCCCAAGGTGCCCAAGCAGCCTATGGCGGTAAGCAAATAGTTGAACTGCACGAAGAAGTGGAGCCAGCTCAGCTCGGTTTGGCCCAGTACCTTAAACAGTATAATGCCCACGGTGCCCAAGTAGCCAAACGAATCGGCCAAGTAAATAAGGAAACCTGCCGTGCTTACGTATTTAAAGGTGGCTATCATGCGTTCGAAAAGGATGCAGTTGAACGGTATATAGGCCATATAGGTGGCAAAACCGGTGAGCGAGATCCAAACCAACGGGCTGATGATGCCCGCCTGCCACGCAAAGGTGCTTAGCCCCGCAATGAGCAGCCCGCCGAAAATAACCCAATGGTTGAGCAGCAAAGCCCTTCTGTTGTCTTTAATAAACATGATCATGCCCAATAAAAACAACACCCCGAGCATTACGGGCACCTCCGTTTTGGTAAACACGTCGGGCCGGTGGGCATAGCCCAGGGCACTCAATATCTCGCTCATAAAACTGTCCCTAAAATCGCGGAACGCGCTGAGCACGATATATACCAGTATCAGCAGTATCAAGCCCGGGGCAAAGGCTTGGAAAAACGCCCGGCGTTGCTTGCCGTCCATTGGCTCGCGCTTGGTGCGCAGCGCAATGTCTTCGGCGGATGGCTCGGGCACTTGGTTTAGCAGCCAAACAAAAAACACCAAGGGTATTACATATACCAATCCCGCCAAAAAGGGCATCCAAGCAATGGATGCTCCGCCGGCCGTTAGCAAGCCTTCTATCCAAGAACCTACCGACTTGGCAAAGCCCGATGCGAAAATGAAGCTGGCGCACAAACCGGCTCCCATTATCTCGGTAAACTTGCGCCCCTCCAAATAGCTGAACACCAGCCCCCACACCATGGCCAGCGGTATGCCGTTGAGGAACATGAAGATGGGCTTGAGTTTCATGGGGGCAACGGCAAAGCCTAGCAAGGCCACTTCCGCCAGCAGAACTATGGAAATAATGGCAACGGCACGTTTGTTTTTGCCCATTTCCGACACTACTTTGATGCCCGCAAACTTGGAGAGCGTGTAGCCGAACAACTGGCTGAGCACTATGGCGGGCTTGAAATCCATGCCGAAAACATCATCGAACCCCGCAAACTCAGATGCGGCAAAAGCCCTGCGGAAACCGTACATGGCCGAGTAGGTGCTGAAGGCGGCCAACGTGGCTATAAGCGTAAGCAGCCAAGCATGGTTGTCCATAGCACGGGTAAGGGCGCTGGCGGGTTTGATGCTCATAGAATGATGCCTTTGGTGGTGAGTGCCTTATCCTGCCAGCTATAGTCCTTAAATATGCGCACTGTTTTATAGCCCGCATCCAGCACTAGCTGTGCGGCAGCCTCAAACTCGCCCGTTATTTCGCGTGGGTGGTGGCTGTCGCTGTTTATCATTACGGGTATGCCGAGGGCATGGGCTTCCTTGAGTATCCATGCGCTAGGGTAGGGTTCGTGGCTCAGTTTTTTGTACATGCCACGGGTATTCACTTCCATGATGATGCCCGTTCGGGCGGCCAGCTCCAAGGTTTCCATCATCGCATCCCGATACCAGCTTTCGGCTTCGTTAAAATGCGGCTTGGCCTTGTTGTGCATCTTTATCTTGTCCACATGGCCCAATATGTCGGGCTTGGTTTCGGTAAGCATTTGGCGGGTAAGCTCTTGGTACCGCTGCACACACTTCTTTATATCGCCGTGGAATATTTCCTCAAGGCCCTTATCGAAATAGCTGTGGGTGTAGTCAATCTCGAAGCGGGTACCGTCCTCAAACCGCTCCACATAGTGTACGGAGCCTATGGTATAGTCCAGCCCTAGCGATGAAATGTCGGGGTGGTTTACGCCCGTTACGCCGGGCACATAGTCCACTTCCAAGCTCAGGTACACTTCCAAGCGGCCTTGGTAGTCTGCCTTTACCTGTTTCACCAGTTGTAGGTACTCCGGCACGTCGGCCCGTTTCATAGACCATGCATTGTTGAACGGTACGGGGCTGTGCGTGGAGAAACCGTAAACGGCCACGTTTTGCGCTATGGCTGCTTCTGCGTATGCTGACGGCTCATCGGTGCCATCGCAAAAGCGGGTATGGCTGTGGTAGTTGGTCCAAACGGGAGTGGGCATGTGCGGCAATTAAGGTAGCGGGCCTCAATTTATGGCAAAATTGCCGCATAAAAAACCGTATCGGCTTGAAATGCAAGAGGTAGCGGTACAAAAATAACGCCCCTACATTAACCCAATGTTAAGCATGTTGCTGTATTACCTGTTTCAGTTGCTGGCCCGGCACCACGCCCGACTGCTGCCAAAGTATTTTGCCGTTTTTAAAAAGGATGAGTGTGGGCACGCCGCGTATCTGGTATTGCGCGGCCACGTTGGGGTTTTGGTCCACGTCAATCTTAATGATGCGTGCCGTGTCGCCTACTGCTTGGGCCACTTCCTGCAAGATGGGAGCCATGGTTTGGCAAGGGCCGCACCAAGTGGCAAAAAAGTCGACCAGCACCGGCTTGTCGCTGTTAATGATATCGTTGAAATTCGCTTTCATATTTTAGGGTTGGGATTGGTTGTCCCTTTCCAAACAAAAGGCAGGCCAAGGTTTGTTCCCGTGTTATTTGGATGCGCCCGTTACCAAGCGGTTTACCAACGCATATTTTATCAACCCAATTTCCGATTTCACGTTCAGCTTGCGGTACATGTTGCGCAAGTGGTTTTTCAAGGTGCCTTTGGTAATGCCCAGTTCGGTGGCTATTTGGTCGTGCGTGCGCTCTTGGTATATCAGGTTCAATATCCGTACCTCGGCAGGCGTAAGGTCTCGCACGGGGTTCATGCGCCTATCAAGGGCACTGCGTATAAAGGTGTTCATTACAGAGGTGCTGAAGTAGCTACTGCCATGGGCCACCAGTTTTATGGCAGTTATCAGCTCGTCGCTGCCTGCCGTTTTCAGTATGTAGCCATTTGCTCCCAGTTTCACCACCATTTCTATTTCCTCAATCAGCTCGCTCATGGTGTGTATCAGTATTTTCACTTTTGGGTACAGTGCCTTCACCTCTCGGGTTATGTCCACACCGTCTTTACGGGGCATGTGCATGTCCAGCAATATTATATCGGCGGTGTTTTTCGCGAGATATTCCATCAGCTCGTCGCCCGACTCCAAATCCGCAACCACTTCAATCTCCTTATCGGGCCTTATGATGGCCCGCAACCCGTCGCGTATTATCTTATGGTCGTCAACAATTACCAATTTTATCGCCTTGCTCATTCTTTCTTGCTTATAGGTAGTGTAAAATAAAATTTGCTTCCGCCGCCCGCTGCCGATTCTGCCTTTACGGTGCCGCCGTGGCGAGCCACAATACGGCTCACAATGGCCAGCCCGGCACCGGTGCCTTTATACTCGGTACTGGAATGCAGCCGCGAGAATGGCTTGAAAAGTTTGTCTACATAGCGCATGTCAAACCCTACACCATTGTCGGCAATGCAATATTCCACCGCATCTTGCTTCTTGCGCGAGGAAATGGAAATGGCTATGGGAGTGCCTTTCTTGGAATACTTCAGGGCATTGGAAATAAGGTTTTGCCATACGCTGCGCAACATGGTTTTATCGCCTTGTGCGGCATGCAGCCGGCCTACTTTAACGTCGATATCCCCACGCTCCTCCAACGAAATCAAGTAGTGTACAATGTCTTTGGCCAACCCCGCCATGTCTATTTTGGAAAAGGTGAGTTCCTTACGGCGTATCTTTGATAGCTCCAGCAAGTCGTTTATGAGGTTGGTCATCTCCACCGTGCAGGCTTTGATGTTTTGGATGAACTCGTTGCACACGTCTTGCTGGGCGCACTCGCGTTCTAGCAGCGAGGCAAACATTTGGATGGCCCTTATAGGGGTACGCAAGTCGTGCGAAACGGTATAGTTGAACGCTTCCAGTTCGTGGTTGCTTTCCGTTAGCTCGGCGGTACGCTGCTGCACGGTCTGTTCCAGTTGTTCCTGGTAGCGTGCGTGCTCGGTTTCCAGGGCTTTTTTCTCCGTAACCTCGTGTGCCACAAAATAGGCCAGCTTACGCTCCGGGTGGCCGTACACGCTCCACGAAATCCATTTGATGCCACCGTTTTTGGCAATATAGCGGTTCTCGAAGTTGCGGCTGTACCCGCCTTTTTTCATTAGGTGCTTTGCCGCCTTTAATGAATCGGCCCCATCATCCGGGTGTACAAACTCATAGAAGGGTTTGCCCTTGAGTTCTTCCTCGCTGTAGCCCAATATGTTGCTAAGGGCGGGGTTGAATTGTGCAAAATGCATCTCCTCGTTCACTATACCCAAAATGGCGGGCGACATCTCGTATATCCTGTCGATGTGGTAGGCCAGTTCCTTTTCTTCGGATACGTTGCGCAAATACACCAAAAAGCCATCTCGGTTGGGTATGCCGGTAAGCTTTATCCATATGTTTAGTGGCTGATAGAAATCGGTAAAATGGAAGGGCTGGTTGGTGTTTTTGGAACGCAGGTATTGCTCTTGAAAGGTGGTGCCTACCGATTCAGGAAACATATCCCACATGTTGCGGCCCAATAGCTGCTCCACGGGTATGCGCAGTATCTTGCTGGCATTCTCGTTCATGTAGGTAAACATCCAGTCGTTATCCAGAAAGAAAACGCCTTCGGGCATGTTGTTGAGTATCTTTTCCAGTTGTGTTCTGGACTCCAACAAATCGTCTTGATAGGTTTTAAGCTCGGTGGTGTCTTCCAGCGTGCCCACGTATGCCACCACTTCGCCCGCATTGTTGTGTAGCGGCGCGGCTTTCATTGATACCCACTTCACCTTTCTATCGTGCGAAAGAATGCGGTAGGTAGCTTTGGGCATGGGTTCGTTTTGAGATGCGTGCTTTACCCACATTTCTTCCAACTGGGATACATCGTCGGGGTGGAAGTACTTGGCATAGCCGAAACCTTGCCCCTCTTTCTGCTCAATGCCGAAAATTTCGCACATGCGTTCGTTCATCCAAGTGCAGTAGCCGTTGGGCGCCACTTGGAAAATACCTATGGGCGAATGTTCGCTTACCAAGCGAAACCGCTCTTCATGCCCGCCCGTGTCGGTTGGTTGCTCCGTCCATTCGCTCATAAAAAC
>CAYYZT010000194.1:4674-6659 GCA_964476015.1 uncultured Chitinophaga sp. | reverse complement strand
GGCAGGCGTACTGTCTTGCTGCACCACAAAGAGATACACAGGCTCCAGGAAATTGATACCGTAGTTGAGCGGGTTTTTTAGAAACTCGTCGGTTTCCTTCGCCGCCTCGGCATCCTTTTCGCCCATCTTTTCCTGCATCTTTTTGAAGAACTCGGCTTCCTGAATTTTGTGCAAATCGCCTTTGGCGGCCATACCGGCCAGGTCGAAGCCCACCACCGCCACGGTTTCTTTGGGCAGGGTTTCCAAGTGATCGGGATAGCCGCAAGAGGCCATCATGATTACGGCCACAACGGCCAACAAGGCATAGCGCAACAGATTCATGGTAATGAAGTAGTTAGAAGTGGAAAGATGGTGCAAAGGTAAGGGGATGGTTTAAATTAAAGAAAAAGGGGGTCCACAGTGGCCCAACCGCTCGCTATGAGATTTACCACCCATCCTAGCGGAGCGGTCGGGCCACTGCCGACTTTCAAGTTCATAAAGGATAAGACGTAACGAAATGATGGTTAAAAAGTGGCCCGACCGCAGGCTGGTATGGGTGACCAATTTGTGGGAGGCCGTAATATGGAGGCAAGCGGCGGTCAGGACACTCGTGTGGTGGACTAGCTTTCCTGCGTTAGTGTCCTGACCGCTTTTGAAGCCATCTTTCTACACGCTACGGGCTTTTGCGCCCATACCATAAAGCTGGTGGGCCAATGGAACTTTCTAAAATATTTTTTGCAACCGTGGAAAGATTAAATCTACTTGTATAATGACAATAAATTTTACAAATTCACATAACAAACTAACGCTAACACAAACAAAAACCTATGGATTTTAAAGATAGTGTGCTGCAGTTCGCGGCACGGGTTGAGAAACTTCTTCCGCAAATAAAAACAGAGGAAGCCACTAAAAACGCCTTAATAATGCCCTTTATTCAATTACTTGGATACGATGTATTCAACCCTTTTGAAGTAAATCCAGAATTTATAGCTGATTTGGGTATTAAAAAAGGGGAGAAAGTTGACTATGCCATAATCAAAGACGGTGAGCCAATTATCTTGGTAGAATGTAAGCATCATCTTGAAAAATTGGACCCTCACAATTCACAGCTATTTCGATATTTTCATGTGTCGAAAGCCAAATTTGGACTACTTACTAATGGTGTTCAATATCGCTTTTATACTGATTTGAATGAGCCCAATAAAATGGATGAGAAACCCTTTTTCGAATTCAGCTTGCCCACTATTAAGGATGCAGATATTGCGGAACTAAAGAAATTCCATAAATCATATTTTAGCTTGGAAAGCATATCGAATACTGCCAGCGAGCTGAAGTACTCAAAAGAAATTAAGGCCATACTTTCGGAAGAACTGAAGAACCCTAGTCCGGCCTTTGTAAAATTCTTTGTTGCGCAGGTTTATAATGGAAAAGGTACGGAGAAAGTTATTGCACAGTTTACCGAAATAGTAAAGAAATCCTCGACACAGTTGATCAGCGAACTTATTAGTGACAGGCTTAAATCGGCATTAGAACAAGAAAGCGAAGCCAACAAATTGCAACAGGAAACCCTAGAAATTGAGGAAGAATTTCCAGCCAGGGAAATAATCACTACCGAGGAAGAGCAGCAAGGCTTTCAAATTGTGAAAGCTATACTTCGCCAAAAGGTTTCTGTTGATAGGATTGTAGCCCGCGATAATAAAACCTATTTCGGAATATTGTTAGACGATAATAATCGCAAGCCGCTTTGTAGATTACATCTAAATGGAGGCAAAAAATTTATTGAGATTTTTGACGACCAGAAGAAAGGGGTGAAAAAGGAAATCAAGAATCTTGACGAAATCTTCACATACTCCGAAGACTTGCTAAAAACTACGGACTATTATAACTAATCCGCGTTGCAGCAGTTCTTAAATCCCGAAGGGATGACAGGATTATAGAACAAGAGTCATCGTTAAAACAACCCCGAAGGGGTGGCATGTGGTACATTATGCCACCCCTTCGGGGTT
>CAYYZT010000194.1:0-4664 GCA_964476015.1 uncultured Chitinophaga sp. | reverse complement strand
TTCGGGGTTTATTATCTTGGCAGTGTTTCGAAGCTATAATCCTGTCATCCCTTCGGGATTTAAGGTGTCTAGAACGCCGTTTAAAACCAGAGACCCCTACGATAACCACTTTTCCTTGCAAGGGGGCCACTTATGGTAGGAGAGCCGATTTCCAAATCCATTTTCAAAACTATTTATTACCGATTCCCGTTGTATCTTAGTACCTTACATCCCTTGCCCACATAAAGCATTTTTTGCCATGGAAACAACCGTTCAAAGCCGCGCCGTAGCTACCAGCCCCAATACCGATACGCCCGAGATACTGCGCATTTTCCAAGCGCAGCAGGCCAATAAGCAAAACGTAAAAAATACCACTGCCGGCCAGCGTAAAAAGAAGCTGAAAGAGTTGCGCGACTTGTTGCTGAAACGCCAGCAAGACATCCGCGATGCGCTGTGGGCCGATTTCCGCAAGCCGGAAGCCGAAACGGACATGACCGAACTGTACCCCGTGCTTACCGAAGTGCGCCACGCCATAGCCCATGTAAGCGAGTGGGTGCGCCCCTTGCCGGTGGAAACGCCCATATCTTTTATCGGCTCGTCGGCCAAGGTAATCTATGAGCCAAAAGGTGTTTCGCTCATTATATCGCCGTGGAATTATCCGTTCAACCTGTGCCTTATTCCCTTGGTATCGGCCATTGCGGCGGGCAACACGGCCATCCTAAAGCCTTCGGAATACACGCCCAACACCGCCAAGCTGGTAAAGAGCATCGTTTCGGAGCTTTTCAAGGAAAACGAGGTAGCCGTAGTGGAGGGCGACCACCGCACCAGTGCCGAACTGCTGAAACTGAAATTTGACCATATCTTTTTCACGGGCAGCCCGCAAGTGGGCAAAATTGTGATGCGTGCCGCCGCCGAAAACCTTACCAGCGTTACGCTGGAGCTGGGCGGCAAATCGCCCGTAATAGTGGACGAGACGGCCAACATAGCCAAAGCGGCCCGCCGTATTGCTTGGGGCAAGTTTGTAAACGCGGGCCAAACCTGTGTGGCACCTGATTACCTATACGTACACGAGAGCAAGTACGACCAATTTATAAGCGAGCTTAAAAAGAGCATTGAGCACTCCTATGGCAAAGACGCGGCCAGCCAACAACAGACCGTCGATTTTGCCCGTATAGTAAACGCCCGCCACCACGACCGATTGAAGAAAGTATTGGAAAACGCTATTGACAACGGTGCCAACCTGGCCTGTGGCGGACAGGTGGACGATACCGAAAACTATATAGCGCCCACCGTGGTTACGGATGCCAGCCACAACTCGCAAATAATGCAGGAGGAAATCTTCGGGCCGATATTGCCGGTGTTTAAATATCGTAACCTGGAAGAGCCGTTGCAGGTAATCAACTCCAAAGAAAAACCCTTGGCGTTGTACGTTTTCAGTACCAAGGAGAAAAACATCGATACCATACTCAACAACACTTCCGCTGGCGGCACCGCCATTAACGATGTGGTAACGCACGTGGGCCATCCCAACCTGCCTTTTGGTGGGGTAAACAACAGCGGTATCGGCAATGCCCACGCTTTCTGGGGCTTCAAGGCATTCTCGCACGAGCGTGCCGTGTTGCGCCAGCCATCGTGGTTTACGGCTGCCGAGGGCATGTTTCCGCCATACAACGGCATGGTGAAAAAGCTGATTGATTTCACCCTGAAATATTTGTAGCACATACCGATGAAAAAGGGCATTGTTGCGGCCTTTGCGGTTGCTTGTGTGGCTGTAACAACAGTAAGTTGCAGCAAGGAGCCCCGCAAAGTAGATATTAACGACGGCAAAGAAAACCCAATAGACCGCAAGCTGATTGTGGAGGTTACGGATAGGTATATATACCAAAGCTCCGTGTTGGACAGTGTGTTGCCGGATGTGGAGGTAACCCTGTTCGAATCGGTAGCGGATACGCCTATGGACAATTATTACCGCCGCGCCTTCACAGGTACGGATGGCAAGGCTACCTTCCAACAAATAAAGGCGGATACTTTTGTGGTAATCCTCAAGCACCCTACCATGGGCCGTAAGCAGGAGCAGGTAAGAAACACCGTGAACACGGTGGTGAGCTACGAGTACTTCTATTTTTAAAAGATACCCGCCACGCCCGCTTGGGCCGCCATGGCCTTGGCCTCCTCGGCGGTAAGCTCTGCAAATCTTTGTTGCACCACATCGGCAGCTATGCCGCTTTGCAGTGCCATGCCCATATACAAAGCCGAGAAGGTTTCTTTGTGGGCGGCGCATTTTTCATAAAACAGCCCTATCTCCACGTTTTCGGCCAGTAGTGCTATTTCGGCAAAGCGCACGGCGCATCTTTTTTCGGCAATGCTGCCCAGTATCACGCGGTCAATAAAGCGGTCTTCGCGGGTGCTGCGGGCCAGCCAAGCTATTTGTTTTAAATAGAGGTTTTGCGGGCTTTCCGGCATTAGTGGCAGGTTGTGCCGCAGCATCAGGTGGCATACTTCGGCAAAGATGCCCATCGTATCTTGGGCTATGCTGCACAGGCCGTCTATGGCAAAGGTTTTGTCAGGATATTTGCCGATGATGGTTAGGGCATAATCCAACGATTTGCGTTCGTAATCAGCATGTTCCTGCAGAAACCTGCCTATAGCGAACCCGCTGTTGGCAGGGGAAGGCAGTACAGGTGTTAGGGTGTTTCCATGTATCTTTGCCATGGTAGTGGTGCGTTTCAATAAAGGTAAGAAATTTACGCATTGCCAAAAACTATTTTATAAGCATTTTTACGCAGACTTAATCAGCATAAAAACTTACCGAATGGATAATTTGGAAAACCTGAGGCAGAACTACATTAAGCACGAGCTTACCGAGCGTGCGGCCCACGAGTCGCCCTATGGGCAGTTTGACACTTGGTTTGCCGAGGCTGCCACGGCAGGCACCATAGAGCCCAATGCCATGGCGTTGGCCACCACTACCAAGGAGGGCAGGCCATCGATAAGAATGGTGCTTTTGAAAGGGTTTTCTGAAACGCAGGGATTTGTGTTCTATACCAATTACCAGAGCCGCAAAGGGCAGGAGCTGTTGGCAAACCCGCGCGCGGCACTGTTGTTTTGGTGGCCGCTGCTAGAGCGGCAGGTGCGTGTGGAGGGGGTAGTGGCCTTGGCCTCGGCAGAAATATCCGATGCATACTTCCGCAACCGCCCGGCGGAGAGTAGGCTTGGTGCCGCGGCATCGCCGCAGAGCCAGGTGGTGGCCTCGCGCGAAGCGCTGGAGGCCCAATATGCCAAGTTGCAGCAAGAGTTCCCTTATGGCAACATCAGCAGGCCCGAGCACTGGGGAGGCTATTTGGTAAAGCCCGATTATTTTGAGTTTTGGCAAGGGCGCAGCAGCCGCCTGCACGACCGCATAGCCTATACCCCGCAACAAGGCGGCACCTGGCTGCGCCAGCGGCTTGCTCCATAAAAAAATGGGCGGCCCCCATAGGTGGGCCGCCCAATAAGCTTAGGCAGTAGCCGTATTATACGTTGCCAGCCAATTCTTTACCTGGCTTAAAGCGTACTACTTTTTTAGCCTTGATTTTGATTTCCTTGCCTGTGCGTGGGTTGCGGCCGGTACGGGCAGCACGCTCAGATACAGAGAAAGTACCGAAGCCAACCAAAGTCACTTTGTCGCCTTTTTTCAGGCTGCCAGTGATGGCTTCAACTACGGAATTAAGGGCGGCACCGGCTTGAGCCTTGCTCAATCCTGCTTCGGTCGCGATTTGTGTAACCAGATCTCCTTTGTTCATGACGATTTAAGGTTTACGGGGGTTAATGTAAATGCTGTGAAAGACACGCTTTCCAAGCAAATTTATACTTATAAACCAATTAAACAAGCACCCCCGTATGGCCCGAAGTGTTGATAAGTAGGGCGTTTCAGCCTCTTTTAATAAATTAATTTGGATGTAAGTGTCTGATTGTCAGCATGGTTGAAATGTACGTTATAGTGCCGCCGTAGGGGTAAATTGTTGATATTTGGGGCAAAATTTAGCGAAAAAATTTTTCAAAAATCTTCCATAAGCCAAGCAAACACTAGCCTTTCTGGGTTTTGGCATACTGCATTTACGCATAAAAGCTTACCGCAATAATTGATTTTCGGATACTGTTTTTCGGTTACGGGCACACGGGCCTCGGCGGGCACCACCGTAAAATTTGGCCGTAAAACGCTAATTTTGATGGTATAATCCGCCCGGTTTTTGAAAAACCCGAACCTCAATAGCAATCCCAACGGCCTATCGGCAGTGGAGCGCGATATCGAAAAGGTATTGCGGCCGCAAGGCTTTATTGAGTTCATGGGCCAGCCCCGCATCATTGAGAACCTGCTGGTGTTTATTGAGGCGGCCAAACGGCGCGAGGAGCCGCTGGACCACGTGCTGCTGCACGGCCCGCCCGGCTTGGGCAAAACCACCCTCTCGCACATTATTGCCAACGAGCTGGGGGTAAATATCAAAATTACCTCGGGGCCGGTACTGGAAAAGCCGGGCGACCTTGCCGGGCTGCTTACCAACTTGGAGCCGAGAGACGTGCTGTTTATAGACGAGATACACCGCCTAAGCCCTGTGGTGGAAGAATACCTCTACTCCGCCATGGAGGATTTCAAAATAGACATTATGATAGACAGCGGGCCGAACGCCCGCTCCATACAGATAGAG
>CAYYZT010000193.1:0-6663 GCA_964476015.1 uncultured Chitinophaga sp. | reverse complement strand
GTACAGGGTGGAATTGGATTGGGAAAGTGCCCCCGCCATAATCTCGGGCAAGCCGCCTGCTTGGCCATTATCGATGGCGGAAGTATGTGTATCGCCGCTCAACATAAACACGCCGTCAATATTGCCTTGGTTCACGGCATTGATGATGGAATCTTGGTCCATCGGGAAACCGCTCCAGCAGTCAATCAAAGCGGCGGCCAAAGGCAAGCCCGCCAAACTGGGCAAATTCAGCAATCCGTTGATGGCGTTGCGGTAGCTTTTGTTAAAGGCTGTGGCCGCAACCACAAATTTCCACGTGGCGGTGCTGCTGCGCAGTTCTTCCAAAAACCACTCCCTTTGTTCAGTGCCCAAAATGGTGTGCCCCGGCGGTGGGTTATATGTCCACTGGTTGCCCTGCTGCACCAAGGCTTGGGTGTTGGGCGAGCGGTTGGAGCGGTTATCCAGCACAAACACTTCCACGTTGCCAAAGCGGAACTTGTGGTAAAGGCCCTTGGAGGAATCTACCGGGGCATAGCCGGGGAACATATTGTAGTAGCCTTTGATGGTGTTGCGGCGCGTACCGGGCGGAAACGGGTCTTCCACCACCGTGCTGCCCAAAATGCCAAACTCGCTGTGCTGGGCCGTGGTGCCCGATGCATTGTCGTTTACATAGTCGTGGTCGTCCCAAACGTAATCAATGGGCACGTTTTTCAAAAAGCTACTCATGTGGCGGTAGCTGTACTTGTTTTTGTACGATTGCACCACACGATTATAGTCCACCGGAAAATAGTCGCTGTTGCTCGGGTAGTTGTCCGTATCGTCCGGATAGCCCCAATCGCCCACGTGCATAAAGAACCGTAGCGAGTGTTTGGCGGCCTCGACGAAAACCGCATCGTCGTTGCGGTTTTCGTTCATGCACGAGCCCATGCCGAAACTGAACACCAAGCTCTCGCCCTCGCAAGGGTAAGTCATAAAACTACGGCGGTCGCTGGCCGGGCTGCCGTTAATTATGGCACGGTAGTAGTACTTGGTGTTGCTGGTCAAGCTATCCATATCCAACAAAGCCACATGGCCGTCAGCCGCCGAGGTTTGGGCTTGGAACAAACGGCTGCCCGCAAAAGTGGAATCGGTGGAAAGCTCGATGCCCACCACGGTAGGGCCGCTACAAAACACCGCCGCGCGGGCGTTGCTGGTAGTAACGCCGCCAACAATGGGGCCTTGGGTAACGGTTTGCGCAAATAGGGTGCTACCTATTAGCGCACATGCAAGTGCGTAGAGTAACTTCATGAAATGGCTGTAAGCTGTAAAGATACGAAATAGTCGATGGTCCATGGACGATGGCCGATGGTAAATGGTGGCTTCGCCCGTTAAGTTTATATTATCTAACCGTAAGAGACACTTGTCGAAATAGTCACTACAAGTATTTTCCTATCCCATATTTTTATTGAAAAAACCATTTTATGGAAAAGCTATTGGTTATCGGCGGGCCGAATTTTATCGGCAGGGTGTTGTTGGAGCAATTGCAACGGTTGGGCCGTTATGAGGTAACGATGTTCAACCGGGGCCTTACCAATCCAGAGCTATTCCCCCAAGTGCGCCGCATCAAGGGCGACCGCAACACGCCCGACGTGGAGCAACTGGCAAGCGAGCAATGGGATTATGTAGTGGATGTGGCCTGTTTCCTGCCCGGTAATTTTCCCAACATGTTAAAGTCGATTAATAAGGCTGTGAAGAACTACGTATTTATCTCCACCGTATCGGTTTACGAAGAACAGGAAGGAAGTACTTACAATGAAACCGCCCCCACCTTGGCTTATAGCCCTGCCATGGATGTTGACCAGCCCATCAATTCCGCTGAGTTGTATGGCCCTCGCAAGGCCGAGTGCGAACGGATACTCCAGCGTTCGGGGCTTAACCATACCATCCTTCGCCCGGCCATTATCTATGGCGATTATGACCGTACGGACCGCACCGCTTATTGGCTACACCAAGCCCGTAAAAAAGACGTGCTTTTTATCCCCGAAACAGGCCAAAACCGCGTATCGCATACCTATGTAAGGGATTTGGTGAAGAGCATCTTGCAACTACTTTCGCCCCAGCACGGCAACGAAACCTACAACTCCATTACCACCCATTTCAGCATTGCGGAACTGGTGGATTTAAGCAAGGATGCCATGCAGCGAAACCCTACCATATTGCAAGCCCCTAAATCATTTTTAGATGCAGAGGGATTGACTTATTGGAGCGACTTGCCCCTTTGGCTGCCCAACAATGCCGTTTGGGACAACCATAAGTACCAAGCCAGGTTTGGAGAGCAGTTTACACACGTCCCGCAATCCATTGCCGAAACGGTAGCCTACTACGAAAGCATCGGCTGGCCGGAGCCTGCGCATAGGAAAGTGAAAGATGAACGGTATGATGGATTAACGGCTAAACTAGTACCTGCGTAGTTTTAGTGCTTTCCGTGGTTAAATGCTGCGCTTGTTGCGCACCTTAATTTCAGAGCCTTCCGCCAAAAACACCGAAAGGGGTTTTTCCCGCTGCAAAAAGGCCCATTGAGGCCCATATACCAAGCCCATATCTACCTGTATATCATACTCCTGCACGGGGTACAGCATCCAACTGGGGTGCTCCACTTGGTACTCAGTGGTTTTGGTACCACTCACTTTGGTATAGCCCCAATAATGCTCCGTAATAAACTCGCCCTCACTGCCCGCCACCAAAGGCTGGGGCAGGTTTGGGGCCTTTACGGCCATGCGCTGCTCTTGGCCTTTGGTATCCCAAGCATACATTACCTCGATGGTTTCGCCCAAATGCCAGCGGTGGCGCATGGGCACGGCTACATAATGCTCGTAAAACAGCGTGTTGGCAATGGCCGCAATGGCAGGCCGTGGCACTATTTCCTTGATAAACACCACCCCGCGCCGCCACTCGCCACTGGGTGTTTGGTGCTTTACGTAAAAGCGAAGGTTTACCTCCTCAAAATTGGCATGCCACGGCACTTGAAAACCCACCACTTTGGTATTCATAAACATAAAGCCTACCAAGCTTACGTAGCAGGTACCGTTCCAATAGTCCAGTTCGGTGTGGGCGGGCAGGTAAGGCTGTAACAACGATGGGTCTACGGCATAATTGGCCATCAACAGCTTGCGCCACTGCGCGGTGAGGAAAACATTGGGCATGGCCTTTTTTTGTTTTACCGAAGATAGCACAGCATTGCCTGCTTGCCAATGGATAAGAAGTTGACATTAATCACCATTGCATCTGTTTACGCTTTCCCCTATTTTGTGCCCTATGGATTTCGGCCATCTTGACAACCTTACCGGCATCAAACTCGCTTTGCCGCCCGACCACCCCGACACCCAACGGGTACTCGGCCAACACCCAAGCAAGGGCAAACCCGCCGTTTACGTGGGCGGCCCCGTTTGGGCCGATGCGGGCTATGTGGGCACGCTGTACCCCAAAGGCACCAAGAGCAGCCAATATCTATATCAATATTGCCGCCAGTTCAATGCCATTGAGCTGAACGCCACGCACTACAAGTTGCCGCCGCTAGAAACCGTGAATCAATGGCGGGCCGTGGCCACGGCAGGCTTCAAATTTAGCCCCAAAGTGCCGCAGAGCATAAGCCACAGCAAAACCTTTGGCCAGCCCAATGCCGAACTGGATCATTTTATACAGATAGCGCACGATTTACGCGACCATTTGGGCATGAGTTTCCTGCAAATGCCGCCATACTTTAAGCCCAGCGGCATGCAACAGTTATATCGGTTTTTGGAGCTGGTGCCCGACAACCTGCCAATGGCCGTGGAGCTGCGACATTTTGAATGGTTTAGCAACCCGAAAATACTGGACGAATGGACGGCCATGTTGGAAAGCTTGCGCCGCACCGCCGTAATTACCGACGTGGCCGGGCGGCGCGACGTGCTGCACATGCGCCTTACCAGCGGCACGGCTTTTGTCCGTTTCAACGGTTATGATTTGCACCCCACCGATTTTACCCGGCTGGATGAATGGGTAGCCCGAATAGGGCTGTGGCTGGAGCAGGGCTTGCAAGAGTTATACTTCTACATGCACCAGCCCACCAAAGCACTCTCGGCGCAATTGGGGGCTTATTTTGTGGACAAACTGAACGCCTTGCCGGGCGTGAAACTACCGCCCGTGGTTATGTACGACAAACAAGGATTGCTTTTCTAAAAATCATCCCCCAAGGTACTCCGCATCCAAGTTGCGGTTTATGAGCCCCCAGTATAGCCCTAGGGAAGTAACCACCTCTTGAAACTGCTTCATATCCACCGGCTTTACCACATAGGAGTTTAGCCCCGCACCGTAGCTTTCCACCACGTCCTTCAATTCTTGCGACGAGGTAAGCATCACTACCGGTATGTGTTTCTTCTTCGGGTCTTCCTTAAGCCTGCGCACCACATCTACCCCGCCCAGCTTGGGCATCTTCAGGTCAAGAATGATTAAGGCAGGCTCTTCGGGCTGTTGCTCGGTGTACATGCCGTGGTGGTACAGGTAGTCCAACGCTTCCTGCCCATCGCCCACATGGACGATCTGGTTAAACAATGGCAGGCCCTTTAACGTTCTAAGCGTCAATTCCGCATCCAATGGGTCGTCTTCTGCCAAAAGGATTGGCTTCAATTTAGGTTTGGCGTTCATTCTCCAAATTTTTTGAAAGGGTAAAATAAAAAGTCGCCCCTTCCCCAGGCTTACTATCCACCCATATTTTCCCTTCGTGCCGCTCCACAATGCGCTTCACGTTTGCCAAACCGATTCCGTTGCCTTCAAATTCGCTTTGGCTGTGCAGGCGCGAGAACATGCCGAAGAGCTTGTGCGCATAGGCCATGTCAAAGCCCACGCCATTGTCTTTCACGGCAAATTGATGATGTCCGTCAATATTTTCGTGTGTTACCCATACATGGCTTTCAGTTTCTTTAGAAGAATACTTGAGCGCATTTGAAACGAGGTTGGTAAATACCTGCTCCAACAGTACATCGTCAGCATTTACCACGGGCATGGGCCCTATATGGAAATGGTTGGGATGCTGGTTGTACTGCAAATTCATTTGGTTGACTACATGCCCCAACATGGCCTCCACATCTATTTGCCTATAATTCAACAACTTGCTGCCTACCCTTGAAAACTGCAACAGGCCCTCTATTTGTTGCGAGAGCCTATCCGTGGCTTGTATAACGTAGCCTTGGTACTTTAGGGCCTCTTCATCCATGTGCTCCTTGGTTTCCTCCAGCACAATTTGGGCAAAGTTGCGAATGTGCCTTACCGGTGCCCTCAAATCGTGCGAGATGGAGTAGGCAAAATCCTGCAAACTGGCATTGGCCAGCTCCAGGGCTTGGGTGCGCTTTTTCACCCGCTCTTCCAACATGCGGTTCAGCTCCGCCAGTTCGTCCTCGATTTGCTTGCGGCCCGTAATATCGTTGCGGATGGAAATATATTGATCGGGTTTACCTTTTTCGTCCAGCAAGGGCACAATATACGTATCCACCCAATAATAAGTGCCGTCCTTCGCCTTGTTTCTAATGTCGTTGCGCCATATCTCTCCCTTGGAAATACATTGCCACATTTCCTTAAAAAAACTACCAGCGTGGTAGCCGGAGTTAATGATGTTGTGGTTGGAACCAATCAGCTCTGCCCGCTCATATCCGCTTATTTTTAGGAAATTATCGTTTACATAATTAATAATGCCCCGCTTATCGGTAATGGAAACAATACTGCTGCTGGTGAGGGCATACTTAAAATCCTGCAAGCGTTTGTTGAGGTCTTTTATTTTTTCCTCGTCCATTATCTCCCGCGTAATATCAACGGCCATCATCAGCCGTGCGGGCTGGCGCAAGTAGATAAAATCGGCCGTGGTGATAAGCACGTTTACCGCCTTTCCATCCTTTTTAATATGCGTGGCCGCCACTTGCGCGGCACCTTGCTTAATGGCCGCAGGGTTGAGCTTGGTAGAGCCTGGCTTCATCAATTGTGCAAACTTCATTTGCTGAAACTCTTTACGGGAATAGCCATATTGCTTTATGGCGGCATCGTTTGGCTCCATAATGTACCCATCGGCACAGTTTACCACCCACATGGGGTTGGGGTGATTGAGGAACATTACCGTATGCGATATCTCCGTTTCCTCTAGCCGGTGCTCGTAGGCTTTTTGTTTGGTAATGTCTTTGGTGATGCCGAAAATCTGGAAAGGCTTACCATCGTGATAAATGATTTTCCGGCAGTCGCTTACCCAGCGCTGCTTCCCAGCCTCGCCCACCAAGCGGTATTCCAGCTTTATCTCATCCTTTTCGAACAAAGTGGCCGTAGAGGCATGCAATACCCGTTCCCGGTCTTCCGGATGCACCAAGTACATCCATTTTTCGGGCTCTTGGTTGAAAGCATCCAGCTCCGAAGCGAAAAGCGCACGGGCAGCAGGGCTAAGCACATCAAACTTCCCCTTCTCCAAATTCCAAATCCATAGCCCGTCATCTATTGATGACAACAAGACCTCAAAAATCTGTCCCGTATCTACGCCCGGCCTTATGGTTAATAAATGTTCCAAATAAAGCATTTTCTACACATATCAAACTTAACGAATTGTCCATAGAAATTCAAGGATTCCGCCGTTTCCTTAAATATAAAATTCGATTAACTATGTGACAGGCGGAATTGTGTAGCTTTACACCC
>CAYYZT010000192.1:1721-6670 GCA_964476015.1 uncultured Chitinophaga sp. | reverse complement strand
TTACCCTATGACCAACCCGCATGGCCTTGGCATAGAGGCCGGAACGCTCTTCCTTTGCGACGGGGCCGATGGGCTGAAGGTATTGGATGCGCACAACCCGCTAGCCGTTACCCAAACCCAGCATTTTGCCAACGTACATGCCTACGACGTGATACCGTTCCAGAAGCGCCTGTTTATGATCGGCGACAACGGATTTTACCAATATGATTATTCCAACCCAAACAACTTGGTGCTTTTGAGCACCATAGCGGTACAATGATAAGCGTATCTTTGTCTCTGCCAGGCAAGCCGCCGGCGAGTTATATGACGATAGAGGAAATCATAAAAGGCTGTGTGGAGGGCAAGCGAGTGGCCCAAAACAAACTATACGAGCACTACCATGGCCGTATGATGGGCGTATGCTTGCGCTATGCGGGCAGCAAAGACGAGGCCCGCGAAATAATGAACATGGGTTTCCTCAAGGTGTTCCAAACCATTGCCCGCTTTCAAGACGGTGGCGGCAACATAGATGCTTGGATTTACCGCGTAATGGTGAATACCTCCATAGATTACTACCGCAAGGAACTGAAACATCGGTACCAAGACGATGTGGACAACCACTACCACATAAAAGACGAAAGCGCCGACGCCGTGAGCGAACTGCGCACCGAAGAGCTGATACAACTGGTGCAAGATCTGAGCCCGGCATACAGGGCCGTGTTCAACCTATACGCCATAGAGGGTTTTTCGCACAAGGAAATTGCCGACCAACTGGGCATTTCGGAAGGCACATCCAAATCGAACTTAGCAAAAGCAAGGGCAAACCTGCAAGAGATGATACGCAAACGTGAAACTTTTAACCTTAAAACCGGAAGCTATGCAGGATAATTTCGACAAGGCTTTCCGCGATAAACTGGCAGGCTACCAAGCCCCCGCCGACCCACAGGACTGGGCCGCCATGGGTGCCATGCTGGATGCACAGCAAGACAAACGCCGGGGCTTTTTCTGGTGGTGGATAGTGGCATTGGTGCTGTTGGTAGGCACGGTAGGTATTACGTTGCGCTTGGTGGATTTTGATGGTGGCGTGCAAGAGTTGGCTGAAACTGCCGCAACCACCTCCCCTCCTACCGGCAACAACGGCCATGCGCCTAACGGCACCACCGTTGCGCCCATTGTACAAAACGAAACCGATACTAAAGGGGCAGGCAATAGCGGCCCGCCAACCACTCAACCAGAAAACGGCAACACCGCCGCTAACCCTAACGACATTGCCACTGTAAGTAAAAGCAAAGGCGGTGCCACGGATACTTCAAACCCATCTCAAAACAACAATACCAAACCCAAAAAGAACAAGGGACAAGGCAACAAAAAAAATAACAGTGCCAACACTGCCCCTACGGTTAGTAGCACTAATGCCAATGCTGGCAAAGGCCATACTGCAAATGGTACCAAAGGCAACAACGGCAATGCCTCTACTGTTAGCACCGATAGCAATGCACCAACAAGCAGTTATGATGGGGCAGTGGGCAACCTGAGCCTAAAACAACTGCGCAGCCTGCCCAGCCCTACGGCCATTGCCTTGGCCCCGAGCAAGGATACGAGCAAGTTGCAGTTCAAATCCATCAAGCCAAAAGCCGTGACCCACCATTTGGGCCTCGGCACCAGTTGGACTACCTCGCGCGTGGACCGCTCCGGTGACTACCGCTCTGGCTACAGCGTGGGCTTGCAGTACACCATGATGGTGAAAAACCGTTTCGGCATACATGCAGGTTTCGCCTTTCGCTCCTACAACTACTTTACCGATTTGGTGGCTTGCAACTACGACCTTTACCAATGCCCCAACAGCTATACCAGCAGCCTGAAAACGGTGGACTTGCACGTAGGCGCACAGGTAAACCTAGTGAAGACCGACAAGGTGGATTGGTACGCAATGGGCGGCATCAGCAACCAGTTTATGGTGCGGGAATCGTTTGAGTACAACCTGCCGGTAATAGATACGTCCTCCATGCCTACCCCGCCTATGGAGCCGCCCCGCAATACGGAGTTTACCGGCCCTGGCTCCAGCGGCTTTGCCGAAAGCATTTCCAACAGCATGGATGCCACTGGCCCTACTGCCGGCCCGGGCCTTGGCGTGGGAAAATTCCTCCGCGAACGCTACCTGGGTGCTTGGTATGTGGGCACAGGCGTTACGTACCGTTTTATGCCCATCATGAGCCTGCAAGTGGAGCCCGTAATAGGCCGCTCGTTGCAGTTTGTGGGCATACAAGACAAAAAGCTTTGGAACACGGGCGTAAACGTTCGCCTGAATGTGCTTTTGGGCAAATAAGGCTTAACGATATAAACAAAAAAAGTTTGGAGCACTTTTACTCCAAACTCTAAGAAGCTTCTGAAATATAGCGCATACTAACAGTAAAGGCCAATTCCCGAGCCAAGCGTTTTCCACACTTGCCATCATGTCTATGGCTGATAATGTTCACGTTCGGCTGGATATTATCTGCCAGCATAAAAATATGCCATTTGCCACAATATTTCTATCTTTATACTACTTGATTTTCAATGTTTTATGTTTTATGCAGTGGCATATAATGTCGTATGGAAGGTGAATTTGTTTGTGCAATGTTTGTGCAATAAAAAAAGCGGCTAGATTTTGTGAATCTAACCGCTTGATAATCAAGTGGACGCTGCAGGATTCGAACCTGCACTGGCGATTTGGGACGATTATTTGGAAGCGGTGCATAAAAAGAATGACATGCTGCTTTCAGAAATTGACCTTACTTTCCTAAAAGGCTTTGAGCAGTATTGCAAGAGCGAGAAGCGCGGGAAAGGCTCCGGCATGAAGCCCAATTTCATTTCCGCACACCTGCGTTGCCTCCGGCATATTATCAATCGGGCTATCCAAGACCCGAAGGATGTAATGAACCGAGAGTACTACCCTTTTGCAGGCTATAAGCTCCCTGCTAATAAGACTATAAAAAGGGCTATTGACAAAGAGGCTGTAACCAAAATACGCAACGTGGAGTTACAGCCAAACAGTCAGCTATGGCACCACCGCAACTACTGGCTGTTTATGTTGGTATAGGAAATAGTTAAGCAGCCCTTATCCGGCAAATGTTACGTGGTTATCGTTTTTCCATCACAACCACTACCGAATCCCCCGCCAATCTTTGCTTCAGCCAATTCTCCAGCTTGGTAATCTCCTTGCCGTCTGGTACACGCTTAAATTGTACGGTAACCATAACAATTGAGTCTTGTTGCAGCGTATCCAAGCGAGAGCGGAGGGTCTTTGCCATGGTATAAGAACGCATATCGGGGTACAGGGCCGCCAATTCCTCCCGTATATTGGGCAAGGTGTCCGTTCTTACATCGGTTACTGTGCGCTGCGAAGAAAGCAATGAGTCCGTCCGCGAGAAGGCATCTTTGAGGATACTTGCCTTGATGGCGGCAAAATCGATATCCTCCCCTTTGTCCAGCCCTTGGTAGATGACCAGTTCCGCGCCATCCAAGTTGTACCCGTCCATACGGCCGCGTATCGAATCAATAGTACTTTCCTCCAACTCGTCCCCTATCAACAAAAGCTCTATGCGTTTTTGTTTGCCGTCCCACACATAAGATTTATTAATCACTTGTGTCCTTTTGAAGTTAAATTCCGCTTGCGCAAACTTTACGGCGTTGGCCTCGAATATGGTACGGTCAACAATACGGTAAGCCAAATAAATGCTGGGCAGCACGGTAACGATAACCAATATAAGAATGGTACGCGATACCCTTTTTTCTATCGCCTCGCTCTCGAATTGTTTACGCTTGAAGCGCAGGAAACGCACGATCAAAAAAGTAGCGATACAGATAAACAGGCCATTAATGAAAAAGAGGTACAACGCACCGAAGAAATAGTACATCTCGCCATTGGCCAAGCCAAAGCCTGCCGTGCATAGTGGCGGCATCAAAGCGGTGGCAATGGCCACGCCGGGTATCACGTTGCTTTTTTCCTTGCGGGTGCCGGCCACGATGCCCGCCAAACCGCCAAAGAAAGCGATGAACACGTCCCATATGGATGGCGTGGTACGGGCTAGCAGTTCCGACTGGGCTTGGTCGAGCGGAGTGAGCCAGAAGTACAAGGCTGATGTGGCGATACTGGCCATGGTAGCGATGAGCAGGTTTTTCAACCCCTTTCTTACCAGATCCAAATCGTTGATGCCTATGCCCAGGCCCACTCCCATTATCGGCCCCATCAGCGGCGAAATAAGCATCGCGCCGATGATTACAGCGGCACTGTTCACGTTAAGCCCTATGGATGCGATGAAGATGGCAAATATCAACGTCCATAGATTGGCTCCGCGAAAAGAGATGTTTTTAACGATGGAGGCGGTTATCTCGCTCTCCTCGGCCTTGTCCTCATCCAAGTTGAACCGGCCTTTTAACAGCACGGCCATGCGCATCAATATATTCCCCATAGTCTAGTCTTGTCTAAATATTCCCATTCTAATCTAGCCGAATATGGGAAAATTACCCAACATCACGGGTATTTTCTTTTTTATTTGCCTAGTTTCGCTTAGCACTTTGGAAGAAAAACATGGCGTTCCGTATCAACATCAGGACATTCAGGGAGTTCGTAAAATCAAATACCGCGGGAGGTATTATTCTTTTGGTGTGCGTGGTAGTCTCCTTAATCATTGCCAATTCTCCGTGGGCGGAGGCTTTTGCGGGAATCTTGCAATACGAGTTCGGCTTCGAGAACGAGCATGTACATTTAAGGTATACCACTTTGCAATGGATAAACGATGGCCTGATGGCTATCTTCTTCCTGTTCGTCGGTCTTGAAATAAAGCGAGAGCTTATAGAGGGTGAGCTATCATCCTTAAAGAAAGCCTCGCTACCTGTTCTGGCGGCCTTTGGCGGTGCCATACTGCCTGCCGCTATCTTTGTTATTATCAATCATGGCGAGCCTACCGTCAGAGGCTGGGGTATACCGA
>CAYYZT010000192.1:0-1711 GCA_964476015.1 uncultured Chitinophaga sp. | reverse complement strand
AGGTGCCACCATCGCTTAAGGTGTTTTTAGCCGCTCTCGCCATCGTTGACGACCTGATAGCCATCTTGGTAATCGCCCTGTTCTACTCCACAGAGTTGCACGCTACTTACCTGCTGTATGCCGGGGGCATCATGGCCCTGCTGATAGTATTCAATCGTTTGGGGGTAAAAAACCTGTTGTGCTACGTTATCCCGGGCATCTTTATGTGGTACTTTGTGCACCACAGCGGCATACATGCCACCATAGCCGGCGTACTCACGGCCATGACGGTGCCCACCAACGACACGGCGAAGGAATCGCGGCTCGAGAAGCTAGAACACTTCTTGAGCAAGCCCGTGAGTTTTTTCATCATGCCGCTGTTCGCCATTGTGAACACCAACATCACTTTTGAGGCGGGCATGGTGGAAGGACTGTACAGCACCATGGGCATGGGCATCATCCTCGGCCTGTTCCTTGGCAAGCCCATCGGCATTACCCTTACCTGTTGGCTAGCCGTAAAACTGAACATTGGCACCATGCCCAGCACGGCACATTGGGGACACATCGTGGGGCTGGGACTGCTGGCCGGTATCGGGTTTACCATGTCCATCTTCGTTGCACTGCTGTCATACAACGACTTGGCACACCAAACAGAGGCCAAGTTTGCCGTGCTGGTGGCCTCCCTGCTTGCGGGCATATCGGGCTTCGTGATGCTCTCTATGCTCAACAAAAGAAAAAGGAAGCTAGGACAGGCATAACAAAAAACATCCCGCCCTCGTTGCCGAAAGCGGGATACCCGATTGCAGAATCGCCAAAACCATATATGGTCAGCGTTTTGCCGTATAACGTATCTCCATGCCCAAAAATCCCAATATGCCCTGATATAAAGCAAAGGAACTGCGCTGCAAGCCGTTAATATAGAGCATTTTGACGGCAGGATTTAAGCCTGTAATGGTAAAAGTCTGCTTGAATACCGTACTGTTTCCCACGCCGTTTGTTACTATGGGTAAAGGGGCGGTTAAAGTTTGCTGCGCCGAAAATGGCGCCCCAGGTGTTATGGTAGCGTACTCCAAGGTGAAGCCTGCGTTCGTACCGGCAGCCAAACTAAAAGGGGAGAAATATACATCAATATATATTGGGCCTCCGGCATAATCCAAAGGCAAGCTGATAAATACAATTGCCCTTGATGAATTGTTTGCACTAGCCCTGTCATAGTTGAGCCATGCAGTATTTGTAATATTAGGATTTGAAGGGTTGGCATTATAAACATAGAAACGCTGGGGATCGATAAAAATGCTGCGTTCCACGTCCTCAATACCGCTATCGCCCACCGTGCCCCATTCGGCGGAACCGTCCGTAGCCGTGCTCAGCAAAACGCGGCCCGCTGAGGCAATGCCCGTATTGAAGCGAAGGCTGCCATTTACGTCCAGCCGTTTTGCAGGGTCGGTATTATTGATGCCGAAGTTGCCGTTTTTCACGGTAAACCGGTCAGTGTTGCTCTCGTTGAAATGCCAAGCATTGGTACCGCCCTCAAAATACGTCCATGCCTTGAAGTTGCCCCAGTGGCATAGCCATAAAACGGGTTGGCACTGGTGCCGGTAGTATTTACGTACATACCGCCATAACCGGTACGGGCATTACTGGAAACCACGAGTTTGGATTGCCCGATATTGCGCGACGTGCCAATGCCCACAAACGTGCCGTTGCTGAAAATGCTGCTATCGGCAAGCCA
>CAYYZT010000191.1:5146-6710 GCA_964476015.1 uncultured Chitinophaga sp. | reverse complement strand
CGCTTATCTCCGCGGTGTTGTTGCTGTTCCGCCAAAAGTGGCGTACGGGTATTAACCGCGCCGCAGAGGCCATGACCATCTTTGCGGTAATATGCGCGGCACAGTTCCCCGGCATACACATGGGTCGCCCTTGGATGGGTTTCTTCATCTTCCCTTACCCCAACACCCGCGGCCCGGTTTGGCCAAACTTCCAGAGCCCGTTGATGTGGGATGTGTTCGCCATCTCTACCTACTTCACCGTATCGGTATTGTTCTGGTACTCTGGCCTGTTGCCAGACTTTGGCACCATTCGCGACCGCTCCAAAGGCAAAATACGGAAGGCCATCTACAACGCCCTTAGCTTCGGCTGGCGCGGCGAGGCCAAGCACTGGCAGCGTTTCGAATCATTGTCGTTGGTATTGGCCGGTCTATCTACCCCGCTGGTACTTTCGGTACACACCATCGTATCTTTTGACTTTGCCACATCGGTTATCCCCGGCTGGCACACCACCATCTTCCCTCCGTACTTCGTTGCGGGTGCTATCTTCTCCGGTTTCGCGATGGTATTGACCCTCATGTTGGTTACCCGTAAGGTATTGAAACTGGAAGACTACATCACCATTGCCCACATAGAGGCGATGAACAAGATTATCCTTTTGACCGGCTCCATCGTAGGTATAGCCTACATTACCGAGTTGTTCATGGCTTGGTACTCCGGCTTCATCTATGAGTGGTTTGCCTTCTACAACCGCGCTTTGGGCCCTATGGCTTGGGCATACTGGATCATGATGACCTGCAACGTAATCAGCCCGCAGTTCTTCTGGTTCAAAAAATTGCGCCGCAACCTGTACCTCACGTTCTTCCTATCCATCACCGTAAACATCGGTATGTGGTTCGAGCGTTTCGTGATTATCGTAACCTCCCTGTACCGCGACTACATCCCATCTAGCTGGGCCGATTACTACCCGAGCTGGGTTGAAGTGGGCATCTACGTGGGTACCATCGGCTTGTTCTTTACCCTGTTCCTGCTGTTTGCCCGTGGGTTCCCGGTAATAGCAATCGCCGAGGTGAAATCGATATTGAAATCCTCAGGCTCGGCTGCCCGCGTAAAGCAAAAAGCCAAGGATGACGCGGCCGCCAAAGGCGGATATAGCGACGACCTACACGGTGCGCACCATAATGTTAAAGAAGACTAATAACGAAATATAACCTACATCCAATGGATAAGTATATAGTAGGATTGTACGACGACGAGGAAGTGTTGATGGCCGGCATCCGCAAGGTGAAACAGGCTGGCTTCCACATCCACGAAGTGGTTACGCCGTTTCCCGTACACGGATTGGACGAACTGCTGGAACACCGGCCGAGCCGCTTGCACACCGTAGGCTTTGTGTGCGGTGCCACGGGTACCACCATTGCCCTGTCGTTCATGATTTGGGCCGCTACGGTGGACTACCCGACCATTTTCGGCGGTAAGCCATACCTGTCCATCCCGTCTTACATCCCGATCACGTTTGAGTTCACGGTATTGATGGCGGCTATCTCGATGGTGGTGTCGTTCTTCATCCGCTGCGGGCTGAGCGTT
>CAYYZT010000191.1:4389-5136 GCA_964476015.1 uncultured Chitinophaga sp. | reverse complement strand
GTTGATGCGCGCATAATCGTCGGCGGTGGTGTCCTCGGTTACTTTGATGGCCAAGCCGAAGATATACGACGAGCGCACTACGGACTACCTGTTCGGCGTGGCCATCAAAGTAACCGAGGACACCACCGCCGACGATTATGCGCGCATCAACGAAACTTTTAACCAAAGCGGCGTAGCGGAAATTAAAGTGCGCGATTTTAACGAGGCCAAATAATAAACGAAATAACCAACTGGTTGACATGAACATTCATCAAACCATAAAATTGAGCCTAGTGGGCGCCACGTTGCTGGCATTGGTTTCCTGCGGAACCGACCCACGCACGCCGGGCCGCACCTTTGTGCCCGATATGCAGTACTCACAGGCTTACGAAACGTACACCAAAAACACCCGTTTCGGTAAGGATACCCTTGCCGGGGTTGATAGCTTGGAAGCCCGCCTGCCCGTACAGGGCACCATTGCCCGTGGCTTGCTGCCACAAACCGGTGCCGGCGACAGCGCGAACAACAGCAACCCGGTGCTGGCCTCTTACCTATACAAAAGGTATTATGCCAACGACTCGTTGAGCTACGCCAACTCTACCCAAAACCTGAAGAACCCCTTCAAGCCGGAGAAAGATGTGCTGGACCGTGGTAAGCAGTTGTACATCATCCACTGCATGGTGTGCCACGGTGGCGAAGGTGCTGGCGACGGAAGCATCGTGCAAACGGAAGCCTTGCCAGCCACCGACTGCATCCTGTCGTCCAGCG
>CAYYZT010000191.1:2588-4379 GCA_964476015.1 uncultured Chitinophaga sp. | reverse complement strand
CCGCCTGCCTACCATCAGCGAAGGACAGATGTTCCACTCCATTACCTACGGCAAAGGCTTGATGGGCAGCTACTCCTACGCCTTGAGCGCGGAAGACCGTTGGAAGGTGATATACTACATACAGCAACTGGTGGGCACGGGCCCGTTCAAGAAAGAGGCTGCTGGCAACACCACCGCCAATAATGCCGCTGGCAAAACCGCTAACCAATAAGAAGGGACGATTATCCAAAAAATATAAGCGCATCTCGCAATGACTGAAACATATAATTTCTCATCCGGACTTAAAAAGATAGCTGCCATATTCCTCGGCGGCGGGCTTTTGTTTGTCATCATCGGTGCCCTATTGGCCCACGGCCACGGTGCTACCAGGATTTGGTCGAACCTGCTTATTTGCACCTACTACTTTACGGGCATCGGCTTGGCATCTATTTTCCTCTTGGCCGCGCACCAAATTGGCTACGGCGGATGGCACATCCTTATCAAGCGCATACCCGAAGCCATGGGCACCATCGTGCCGGTTATGGGCATCTTCCTGCTTATTATACTGGCGGGCACCTTGTTCCACGGCCACCACTTGTACTTCTGGGCCACCGAGGGCATCCATGACCCTGCCAGCCCCAACTACGATGCCATCATTGCCAACACCCAAGGCAAATCGGTGTTCCTCAACCCAGTGTTCTACTCCGTTCGTATCATAGCCTATATAGCCCTTTGGACAGCAGCCATCTACGCCATGCGCAACATATCCAAAAAAGAGGACGTGCTGGGCGTGCAGGCCACTTACCAAAAGAGCAAATACATCGCCGCTATCTTTATCCTTATTTTTGCGGTAACCAGCTCTACCGGCTCTTGGGATATAGCAATGAGCGTAGACCCGCACTGGTACAGTACTTTGTACGGCTGGTACAACTTTGCCAGCTACACCGTGGGTGCCTTGGCCGTTATCATCGTTATTACCGCTTACCTACAATCACGCGGCCACCTGAAGCAAGTAAACCAAGAGCACTACCACAACTTGGGTATGTTGATGTTCGGCTTCAGCGTGTTCCACACCTACCTTTGGTTCAGCCAGTTTATGTTGATTTGGTACGGCAACATGCCCGAAGAAACCGTATACTTCTATCAGCGTTTCGACAACGGCATGTACAAGTTCCTGTTCTTCGCCAGCTTTGCCATCAACTTCATCTTCCCGTTCCTGTTTTTGATGAAGCGCAACTCCAAGCGTAACCTTGAGGCATTGATATTCGCTTCCATCGTGTTGTTCTTTGGCCACTGGCTCGATTTCTACAACATGATTACCCCTGGCACCACTACCGACCACGTAACGGGCGAGGCCCACGGCGGTTTTGGTTTGATTGAATTCGGCATGCTGTTCACCTTTATCGGCATCTTTATCTTTGTAGTGTTCAATACGCTTACCAAGCAATCATTGATACCGGTGAACAACCCTTATTTGAAAGAAAGTATCACGCATCATACGATAAAATAACAGTTCAGCAATGAATACTTTGATAGGTTTATTAGCCATAGTGCTCATTTTCGTAATCGTCTTCCAATTGGCAAAGGCGAGCGAACTGATGGGCATATTGAAGGGCGAAAAGGAAGGGGAAACTTCTGAAAACACCAACAATACACATGGATTGCTGATGATGCTTTTCATGATTGTGGGGCTGATAGCAGTGGTGCTAGGCTGGTTGTGGGTGGAGCCAAAACTGTTGCAGGGCAACCGTGATTTTGTGCCCGCATCGGCCCACGGCGACACTATTAACAGCACGTTTACGCTTACCACCA
>CAYYZT010000191.1:1247-2578 GCA_964476015.1 uncultured Chitinophaga sp. | reverse complement strand
CCACCATTATCTGCGGTATCGTGTTTTTCATTACACAGGCCATCCTGTTCTGGTTCGCTTATAAATACCGTGCCCGCAAAGGCCACAAAGCCCAGCACTTTTCGCACGACAACAAGCTGGAAATCATCTGGACGGTTATCCCCGCCATTGTATTGACGGTGTTGGTTGCCCGTGGTATAGCCGCCTGGTACGACATTACCGGCGATGCGCCCGACGATGCCCGTATAGTAGAGGTAACGGCCCAACAGTTTAACTGGATAGTGCGCTATCCGGGTACTGACGGCGTGCTGGGGCAACGCGAGTTTGAACTCATAGACGGTGAAAACGCCTTGGGTATCAACTGGAGCGATACCAAGAGCCACGACGACTTTATGCCTACCGAACTGGTGTTGGAAAAAGGCGTTCCGGTGTTGTTTAAACTAGGTGCCAAAGATGTGTTGCACGCTTTCTACCTTACCCACTTTATGGTAAAAATGGACTGCGTGCCGGGTATCCCCACCCAGTTTTGGATGACCCCGACACTGACCACCGACGAAATGCGCGAACTGCGCAACGAACCTGAGTTCGACTACGAGCTGGCTTGTGCCGAGCTTTGCGGCCGCGCCCACTGGAACATGCGCTTTGTTGTAAAAGTATTGGAGCCTGCCGAGTATGCAGAGTGGGCCAAGGGCCAACAGCCTTTCTACGAGACCGTGAAGGCCCAGTTGAACCCAGCCGCCACCGATAGCTTGGGAACTACCCCCGTGGACAGCAATACCACCCCAGTGCCCGATACCACCGGCGCGAAAGTGACCGGGGTAACCAAGAGTGAAAAGAACGTTATTTCAAGCTTATAAACAATAGTTACAATGGCTGAATTACACAACACAGCGATTGAAGTTGGACACGGTGACCACGGACACGGGCATGACCATCATGGGCATGACGACCACGGCCACCACCACCAGAATTTTATCGAAAAATACATCTTTAGCCAAGACCATAAAATAATTGGCAAGCAGTTTTTGATTCTGGGCATGATTTGGGCGATTGTGGGAGGCTTGTTCTCCATTTTCTTCCGCTTGCAGTTGGCTTGGCCCGATGAGTCGTTCCCTATTTTGGAGTGGTTCCTAGGCCGCTGGGCCGAAGGCGGAAAGCTGAGTGCCGATTTCTACTACTCGCTCGTAACCATGCACGGTACCATCCTCGTGTTCTTTGTGTTGACGGCGGGCTTGAGCGGTACGTTCAGTAACTTCCTTATCCCGCTGCAAATAGGTGCAAGGGACATGGCCTCGCCGATGATGAACATGCTTTCGTTCTGGTTCTTTGTGCTTTCCAGCGTGGTAATGTTG
>CAYYZT010000191.1:0-1237 GCA_964476015.1 uncultured Chitinophaga sp. | reverse complement strand
ATGTTGATTTCTTTGGTAATCGAAACCGGCCCGGCTTCCGGCGGTTGGACGGCCTACCCACCATTGAGTGCCTTGGCACAGGCCACACAGGGCTCTGGACTGGGAATGGACCTCTGGCTCATAAGTATAGCCTTGTTTATCATCTCCGTGGCACTGGGCGGTTTGAACTACGTGACCACGGTAATCAATATGCGAACCAAGGGCATGGATTTCTTCCGCATGCCGCTTACCATTTGGGCGTTCTTCTTTACCGCCATCATCGGCCTGTTGTCGTTCCCGGTACTGTTTGGCGCAGCTATTTTGTTGGAGTTCGACCGCTTGTTGGGCACCAGCTTCTTCCTTAGCGACATTTACGTAGCCGGCGAGGCGTTGCATTACTCCGGCGGTAGCCCCATCCTGTTCCAGCACTTGTTCTGGTTCTTGGGCCACCCAGAGGTTTACATCATCATACTGCCAGCCATGGGTATCGTATCCGAGGTAATGGCCGTACATGCCCGTAAGCCTATCTTCGGCTACAAGGCCATGATATTGTCCATTTTGGGTATCACCATCCTCTCGTTCATTGTATGGGCGCACCATATGTTCGTAACGGGCCTCAACCCGTTTGTGGCATCCATTTTCGTATTGTTCACCCTCCTTATTGCCGTACCGAGCGCCATCAAGGTGTTCAACTGGATTACCACGCTGTGGCGCGGTAGCATCCGCTTGAACCCGGCCATGTTGTTCGCCATCGGTTTCGTATCGCTGTTCATCTCGGGCGGTCTTACGGGTATCTACTTGGGCAACTCTACTTTGGACATCCAGTTGCACGACACGTACTATGTAGTAGCGCACTTCCACATCGTGATGGGCCTTGCCGCCTTCTACGGTATGTTTGCCGGTATCTACCACTGGTTCCCTAAAATGTTCGGCCGCTATATGAACAGCAGCTTGGGCTACATCCACTTCTACGTTACGTTGGTAGGCAGCTACGCCATCTTCTGGCCGATGCACTACTTGGGCATGTCGGGCGTGCCGCGCCGTTACTTCGATTTCTCGGTGTTCAACCAGTTCGACGACTATGCCGATTTGAACAAGTTCATCACCATAGCAGCTATCATCGTTTTCTTGGTGAACCTGCTGTTCGTGCTCAACTTCTTCTACAGCATTTTCAAAGGCCGCAAAGTAACCGTACAGAACCCATGGGAAGCTACCACCTTGGAGTGGACGGCCCCCATACACCCTGGCCATGGCAACT
>CAYYZT010000190.1:2001-6711 GCA_964476015.1 uncultured Chitinophaga sp. | reverse complement strand
GAACAATTCGGTAAGGTCTTTTTCGGCAGCGGCGGTATCGGCGGTAGAGGCTATTACGTCGAACACTACATATTCCAACACCAAAGATTCTTCCTGCTCAAACTCTTTCTCGTGCTTGTTCAGGTATTCCTTCAGGTCGCTATCGGTAATTTTGATTTGGTCGTCGGCCACGCTGGCGTAAGGCAACAACACGTATTCCACGCTTGCGGAAGCGTTTTTGAAACCGGAGTAGGCCGTGCTGTACCATTTGGGCACATAAACCGACTGGGCCAAAAGGGTGCTGTACTTGCCTTCCAAACGCTCTTTGATGATGGCTTGCTCAAAGCTGGTCCAGCGGTTGCGTTTTTCCTCGGGGGTGCCATTGGCATCGGCCGTGTTCAGGTTGTCCACGTACTGTTGTACCAACAATGGATCGAATTGGCCGGTAACTTGGCTCCTGAAGTTTTGGGCAATAAACTCGTGGGGGTTGGGGCCAAAGAACAATTGGTAAATCTCGTCTTCGGTTACGGCAATGCCCAGCTCTTCAAACTCCTTGGCCAACAAACGCTCACGAACCAAGTCGTTCCAAGTTTGCTCGCGCAGGGCATTCATTTGCTCGTCCGTAATTTCGCTGCTGCCGGTTTGGAGCTGAAAATTTTGGATGGTTTTATCGAGCCTAATGCTGAATTCGTTATAAGTAATGGCCTCGCCGTTAACAGAACCCGCGTTGTTGCTGTTTGCCTGAAACAGGTTTCCACCCGTGCTCAAAGCATCGCCCAACAGGAAAAGAACAATGGCAACTGCTATTCCACCCACCAAAACGTATCCGAACTTATCGCGGATAGTCATTATAACTCCCATGTGTACTGGATTTTTAAAACAAAGTGCAAATTAAACCGATTATCATGTAAAAACAAAATAGTTTGGCTGGTCGATGGTCCACAGTCGATGGTCCATGGTGAGCAGAAAGGTACTGATTATCAAAACAGCTATTGCCATAACTATCATCACCATGGACTATGGTCCATCGACCATGGACCGACTCACTCCACATTTGGGTCGTCAATGGTGGTTATCATCTCCACGTTGCGCACGGTATAGTCGCTAAAGTCTTCGTCGGCATCAAAGCCATGCCCAATTATTACTTCCTCCTTGGTGGTTACTTTTACAAACTTGTCCGACGTAATTTTCTTGCTCTGGCGGTTCCACCACAGTTCCTCGCTATTCAGCTTTTCGCCCTTAATATTTACCAATATCACGTTGTCGCGCACCATTACTTCTTCCTTCTTTTCGTATGATATGCCGTAGTTGGCCTGCATCTTGCTTTCTATCTCCATATTGGCGTTGTAGTTGTACACCGTCAATCCCTCGGGGTATTCCATAAAGTCGTCGTTGTCCCTAGTGCCGCGTATCATTTTTGGGGCCAAGATGCGAGCTTTGATGTTTCCCAGTTCGCTGTACACCACCTCTACGTCGGTGGCTATTTCCAAGTTGGCCGCCTCGTTGGGCACCAAGTCTTTTAAGGGGGGCGTTTCCGTATTGCAAGAAGCCAGCAGCAATATAGAAGCCACAGCCCACACGGACAATAAAAATCGTCCGATGCGGTATAATTTATGTGCTATGTGGCTATAAACTTTCAAATGCTTTCAGTGCTTGATACTTGATACTTGATTACTCCCTTAAACACCTTACGGTAGTGGCCTCGTTTATCCAGCAGCCTATGGTCCACGTATCGCCCTCTTTCAAGCTGCGGAAAAAGCATTCGCTGGCAGAGGGCAACAGTTCTTTGCTCTCGTTTATTTTCTTGTTCGCATCGGCGGCTACCGATGGGTCTATGCTTTTGGCATGCTCGTACATATCCAGTGCTGCCCATATTACCACTTGGCTGTCCCACCCGGTGCCGTTTCCGCATAGCTTGCCGCTGGCCCGGTACAGGTCGCCAATCAACAAATAAGGTTCGCCACTGCTCTTCAATTGGGCAGCGGCAAGTGCACTGGCGCGCGCGGCGATAAACTCACCGTTGCGCTGGTGTATTTTGGCAATGCTTAAATGGTATTCGGCTTTGCGGTACTTTTCGGTAGAGAGTTCCATCGCCTTGTTGATGAAAGGGAGGGCCTCGTTGTATTTACCTTCGTTCATCAAATTGAGGTAGATGGTGCGGTATAGCTCTTCGCTGGGTTTTTGCGCGGCCAGTTTTTCCGTGATGGCCACAAACAGGCTGCCGTGGCCGCAACGCAGGGCCGATAGGTAGCCGAATATTTTTTCGGCATTGGCCATATCGTTGGGGTTGGCATCGTACTGTTTTTGCAGTGCCGAGTGGATGGCACCGCACGGCAGCACTTGGGCCATGCGCTCCGATATAAGGCGAACTTGCTCTTGGTAGAGCACCGCGTTAAAATGGGCGGCATTTTTATTGGCCACCAATACCATATCCATATATCGGTTGATGAACGTGGCGGTGTCCAACTGGCCTTTCAGCATGGCTTTTTCCGAGGTAATCATGTACGGGAAAAGCGCAAAGTGGCTAATGTCGTTGCCTTCGTTGTAGAAGGCCGAATCAAAGGCGGCCAAGGTTTTTTCCACGTCGGCAGGGGCTAGTTGGTACATATCCATTGCCTTATAGCCATACCCTGTGCCGAAACAGCGGATGCGGCTGTCGTACAGCAGCATTATGGTATCGATATAGCCCTTTCTCAGTTGCTCGTCAGTGGTTTTGGCAAACAGGTTTTTGTAGATGGAAATGCCATGTATGTAAGCGTTTTGCCGTGCGCCGGGAGCCAGTTGCCAAAGGGTTTTGATGTGGGGCAAGGCTTCTTTGTAGTTGCCCTGCTTATAAAACTCCATGTATAGCGTGGCTGCCTCTTGGGCCTTCGGTGGGTTGGCACCCCATGCGGGAGAGCAAGGCACCTCGTTTTGCGACATGGCCGTATGGAAACCGAAGATTCCCCACAAAAATGCTACAGCCAGCACCGCACGTTTCATGGTAAGGTCCTTTCTATGGTTTAATCGTATTTGCGTTTAACAAACCACCTGTCTGCACCGGCGGAGTTCAACAAAATACCTACCGATACTTTTACAAAGGTTTCCTGCAGCAAGCCGCTGGAAGTGGTGCCCCTGGAGCCCGCCGCAAGGCCAATGTTCACTTGGTCGAACCCTTTGTTGAGCGGCCTAAGCGGGATGCCCAAACCGAGGGTCATGCCAAACTCGCTAATGTTTTGGCCGTTGATGTCCAAATAGCCCGAATCGTAATAGCCGCCCACACGGTATTGTGTTCTTCTTACAAAGCCGCGTCCTTCAATGTTCGGCCTATACTCGATGCCACCCCCCACGCGGAAACTGTTCTTAAGTGGATTGTTGTCGCTAATGCCGTTAAATCCGTCCCAAAGGGTGTACTTAAAATCGAGGCCGATGTTCCATTTCACGTCGTTGCCAATCATGGCGCCGAAACCGAATTGGGCGGGCATTTTTAGTTTAATCTTTTCGCCGTCCGTACTGGAGATGGTATCCAAGGTGGTAACGTTGCTGCCGGAAACCACGAAGCGGTCGAATACGGAGCTAACGTTGCTGTTGAAGTTGGATGGGGTGCCGCCGTATGCGCCGAAGGTAATGTAAATCGGCTGCCATTTTTCAACGGTTTTGCCCGCCGCATCAAGGCTAGCCTTTAAGGCAACGCTGTCTTCAGGCGTAACGGGGCAGTTGAGGCAGAGCCTGTACTGCGCGCCCACGGTAACCACCAAGTCGTTTACGCGCAAGGTGGCGTTTCTACGGGCACTGAGCGACGTGTTGTTGTCGGCCAGGGTAAGCACCTCGCCATAGCGCATCTGCCCGAAACGGTAGGCCACGTTGGCACCCAAAGATAGGTTTTGCAACAGCGTGTAGTTGGTGTCTTTTTGGAAAACAATATGGCTGTAGCCCGCATACAAATCGTAGGTGCGGCCCCTGCCGCTATACAGGCGCGTAAAGTTGGCACCCGAGCTATCGGTATGGTTGCTCTGCAAATCGTAGCGCATGCTGCTGTAAGGCACCAAGCCTACGCTCAATGTACCGTTTTTGCGGAAAGGGAAAGCCAATGCTAAGTAATCCAAAAAGCCATCGCCGGCCGTATAGGAGTTGTTTTGGGTGGTAAGCCAGCGGTTGTTGGCCTGCACGCCTATCTCGAACGTAACAAAGGAGAGCTGCGAATAGGAAGCCGGGTTGGCGAAGTTGATGTTGAACGGGCTGCGATATGCCGCCGATAGCCCGCCCAAAGAGCGGGAAGCCGCAAAATCGGGCGAAGTAATATCGCCCATGCCGAACCTGGAGTACGGTGAAATTTCTTGTGCCTGGGCGAAGGTGCCAGCCATGGCCAGCACTACAATAGCCCAAAACTTAATGGCGCAAGCCTGCATTATAAAGGAGGATTTTGTTTAAACCGAATAATACCAAGTTCGGGACGACAAAGATGGGACTTTTCAAATAAGATTCAAAGAATCGCGCATCGCCGCCCGTTACCAACACCCGCATTTCCGGATGTTCTTCCCTGTAACGGGAAACAATGTGGTTTATTTCGCCCGCCGTGCCATTTATTACGCCGCTCAATATGCTTTCGGTGGTGTTGCCGCCCACTAGGTAGTCAATATCCTGTTTTTTGAGGTAAGGCAGCTTGCCCGTATATTTTTTTAGGGCCTTGAAACGTATCCGCATGCCGGGCGAAATGCCGCCGCCAAAATACTCGCGGTCTTTATTTACCCA
>CAYYZT010000190.1:0-1991 GCA_964476015.1 uncultured Chitinophaga sp. | reverse complement strand
CACTCGTAGGTAATGCACGTGCCCGCATCTATCACCAATATATTCTCGTCAGGATAAAGGGCCACGGCCCCGGCTACGGCGGCCAAGCGGTCCAAACCCAGCGTTTTAGGGGTTTTGTATTGGTTTACGATGGGCGTGGGCGTATCGTGGGTGAGCACCATGTAATGGCTGCGCTGGCGTATGTAGCTTTCCATTTCGGGTATATCGCCCGATACGTCGCTCATGATTACGTGCGCTATTTGGGGATGCTTCTCGTAAACCTCCTTTAAATCCGATAGGTGGAAGTGTTTGTAGGCGTTGCTCCAAAGTTGCTGTTCCCCCTCGAACACTGCTAGTTTGGTGTATTTGTTGCCAATATCGATGGCGAGGTTCATCCTTGGGCGTATTTATCGTAAATGGCCTGTATTTCGTCATTTTGGTGGGTATGGGTGCCCGCTTGGTTGATGGTGGCCAAGTGTACCATGGCGAAGGCTACCGCTCGTGCTTCAATAGCGCGATACTTTTTTAAAGGGCCTTTCATCAAAAAATCCAAGCCCTTCATTACGGCCTCGCCTACCTTTTCGCCGGGGCGGTTTTCCTCCCGGTTGCCCAACAGCAAGCTTGGTTGTAGTATGTGTAGGCTGTGGTAGCCCAATTGCTTCAGTTCGTGCTCTACTTGGCCCTTTGTTTTGTTGTAAAATATAATGGATGACTTGTCGGCACCCATGGCACTCACTATTAGGTATTGTTGCGCCCCGTTGGCCAAAGCTATTTTGGCCACTTCCAAAGGATATTGGTAATCCACCTTTTTGAAGTTTTCCTTGGTTTTGGCGGTTTTGATGGTGGTGCCCAAGCAGCAAAACACGTCGTCGGCCTTTAGGGCATCGGCATGGTCGGCCAGTTTATCGAAATCAACCACTACCTGTTGCAGCTTGTCGTTTATGATGGGCAGTTTTTTTCTAACCAAGCAAACCACTTGGCTGTAGCGCGGGCTTTTTAGCAAAAACTCTAGGCAATTGCCCCCTACCAAACCGGTAGCACCCACCAGTAAAGCGGTTTTTTCGGTAGTTTCTGCCATAAATACGTCGGATTGGTTACGGCAAAGGTGCAGATTAAAAATTCAAAATTGAAAATTGGAAAATTGATATAGCCCTGCCAATGGGGAGTTACGCGTTGTTAAAACCAATTTTCAATCTTCAATCTTCAATTAAATACTCGCCATATCTATTACAAACCTATACCGCACGTCGGCTTTCAGCACGCGCTCGTAGGCTTCGTTGATGTAGTCGATGCGTATTTTCTCAATATCGGAAACGATGTTGTGCTCGGCGCAGTAGTCCAGCATTTCCTGTGTTTCCTTGATGCCCCCTATCATGGAGCCAGCCAAGCGGCGGCGTTTGGCCACCAACGGCATGCTGTGCATGGGCCACGCCTCTGGCGGTATGCCCACCAATATCATGGTTCCGTCCACTTTCAGCAGGTTGATGTAGCTGGCAATGTCGTGGGGTGCGCTCACGGTATCCAATATAAAATCGAACTGGCCGCGCAGGGCTTTAAACTGTTCCGGGTCGCGGGTAACGGCAAAACGGTGCGCGCCCAGTTCCCGGGCATCTTTTTCCTTGTTGGGCGAAGTGCTCAATACCGTAACCTCTGCCCCGAACGATGCGGCAAACTTCACGGCCATGTGGCCCAAGCCGCCCAAGCCCACTATGGCTATTTTGTGGCCTTTGCCCACGTTCCACTCCCGCAGCGGCGACCATGTGGTTACGCCCGCGCAAAGCAACGGGGCCACCGCGGCCAAATCCAGCTTCGGCGATACTTTCAGTGTATATTGCTCGTCCACGGTTATCAGGTTGCTGTAGCCGCCGTAGGTGGGGTTGCCCTCTTTGTCGCGGCCATTATAAGTGCCCACCATGCCCACTTCGCAATATTGCTCCAAGCCCTTTTGGCAGCTCGGGCAGGTACGGCAGCTATCCACAAAGCAGCCGATGCCCGCCAAATCGCCCACGGCA
>CAYYZT010000189.1:0-6713 GCA_964476015.1 uncultured Chitinophaga sp. | reverse complement strand
CATCGTGCTCCCATACCCTGCGGTTGGTAGTGTACACGGTGCCAGTCCAATAATCTTGCTGATAATCGCGGATGGTGGTAGAAATGGCTTTTTGCAGGGCGAACGAAGGAAGTGCGGGCACTTCCTTGGGGAAATAGTCGCCACTGGTGCCTTCGCCCCTAATGGCGGCTATCGGCAAAATCAAATCGCCCAGTTTGTTTTTATCCTTCAGCCCGCCGCATTTGCCCAAAAACAAACAGGCCTTTGGTTTGATGGCACTCAGCAAATCCATGATGGTGGCCGCATTGGCACTGCCCATGCTGAAGTTGATAATGGTAATGCCCTCGGCCGTAGCGTTAGGGAAAGGTTTATCTAGCCCTTTGATTACCACACCATGCCATTCGGCAAACATTTGTACATAATTGGTAAAGTTGGTTAGCAAAATATACTCCCCAAAATCAGCCAAGTCCAATCCAGTGTACCGAGGCAACCAATTGTTTACAATATCCTCTTTGCTTTTCATAGGCTATGTTTCGTACCAAAGTTAATTGTTTTAAAACTATTGGGCATAAATGCCTCCCCTTAATAAAAAGGGCCGCTCCTGTATTAGGAGCGGCCCTTTGGCAATTTACTTTATGGTGTTGGCTTATTGCCTTACCACCCTGCGGATAACATGGTGGTCGCCACTGATGATGTGTATGAAATATACACCCTCGGCAGCATCGCTCAAGTCAACTGAAGTTTTGAAATCAAGCGATTGGCTGTACAAGCTCTGGTTCGCCACCTCGGCACCCAGCATGTTCAACACTTTAATCCGCACATCGCCTGTTTGGGCAAGCGTAGCGGTAATGTTGAATTTGCCAGCCGATGGGTTCGGGTAGATGCTCACCACCATGGCGTTGGTTATTTCGCCCACGCCCACGGTGCAAGGCGTACCGTTTACCACAATGCTGGCGGCACAGTTGGTGCCACCGGCACTCAAGCCGTCGTTGCCCACGCTCAAGGTGTACGGGAAGGTACCACCGCCCGCAACATTGATGGTGTACTCATTGTTGGCGGCATCGTAAGTGGCCGTTTCTGAGAACACATAGTTCTCGTTGGTGAACACTTCCGGAGCACCGCCCGTAAGGCCCTTCACTACTATTTTGAAATCGCCGCTAGCGGTATCCAAACAAGTAGTGGTGGCACTGGCGTAGCTAATCGGGCTAAGCAATACCACTTCCACAGCAGCACCATAGTCTTCGCAAAGGTTGTCGATGGTAGGGAAGTCGCTCACTGGAGGCGGAATGTTGATTACCACAGATTCTACCCCACCGTTAGGTTGGATGGTACCGCTCACGGCACCCATCGGGGTAATTTCGTCGGCACTAAGAAGCGTACAGCTATCCGAATCCACCACGATGTTGAACGGCGGAATGGTGAAGGTAAGCGCACCGGTTCCTGTGTTGGTGATGCTCACCGTCCAAGTACCGTTAGGGTCGCCGGTGTACAAATCCGTAAGGTTGATACAAGGCAGGGTACCACCGGTAACGGCATCCAACAAGGTTTGATCAATCGGCAGGCCGAATGCCAACTCTTGGTTCACGTTGTAAGTAGAACCGTCAGGGAAAGTGATAATCATCGGGTTCAATATCCAACCGCTACCGCTCAAGGTCGGGCAGATTTCAGCAATTGGATTACAGCCTGCACCTGGGTTGTAAGTAATCGGCGGGGCGGTAAGCGCAATCGGCGGAATAGCGAAATTCACGTTCGTAGTAGAGCCAGCATTGATGGTGCCCGCAGTTGTAGGGATGCTGTACACTTGGTCGATTCCGTTTAGCTGGGTACAAGTACCAGCATCAACCACTACGTTGAACTGTGGCACGGTAAAGGTAAGCGCGCCAGTACCCGTGTTGGTGATGCTCACGCTCCAAGTTCCGTTCGGGTCGCCTTTAAACAAATCCGTAAGGTTGATACAAGGCAAAGTGCCGCCCGTAACGGCATCCAGCAAGGTTTGGTCAATTGGCAAGCCGAACGCCAATTCTTGGTTCACGTTGTACGTGCTACCGTCAGGGAAGGTGAGTATCATCGGGTTCAAAATCCAGCCAGTACCACTCAAGGTCGGGCAGATTTCGGCAAACGGACGACAGCCGTTCAGCGTATCCCAAACCAACGGCACGTTGTCGTTCGGCTTCACGGAGATAAACGGCGTAAGGTAGTAAGTGCCCGCAGGTTGGTCGCAGTCCGCTTTAAAGCTCAAGCTACCGTCGGTGTTGCTGCGGTAAACCTCCAAGGCATTCAATGCTTGGGTAGAGTCCGTTATCGGGCCGGTAGCCTGCGAGGTCAAGCCCCAAGCAATAACACGGGCCACATCCAACACAGGCGCAGTGGCCAAAGTGATACGGGCGGTATCGTTGCAGCAGAACACGTTGTTGGTCAAGGCAACGGCATCCGGAGCATCACAGATGATGCAAGATTGGGTACCGGTCAAGGTATCCAAACAGCCGATGGTATCGGTAATGTACACCGTCCAGGTATCTCCCGGAGCCAATACGTCGCCAGCATTGTTCGGCGAGTTAAGCGCTACGGAGTAGCCGCCAGCACCGCCAGCCGTAGGGCCTAGGTTTATTACCAATGCGTTGTTGATACAATCGTAGCTTACGTTGGTGTTGCTGATAGGGGCCGCCACTTGGAACGTAACGCTAGTTTGCGCCGAACAGCCATTGGTGCTCTCCGTGAACAAGGCATAATACGTTGCGCCGTTGGCAGGGGTAATAGATGCCGGGTTGGCCACTACCGTTCCGGTATCGGGCCTGCCCAAATACCAAGTAAAGGTACCCGCAGCGGTGGTTATACCAGCTTCCAAAGCAGCAAGGCTGGTATTGTAGCCAGCGCATTGCAGGGTTGGGGCCGTAATGGCGTTCAACACCGGCAGGGCATTGATGGTGTAGGTAAACGAAGTGGTATCGGCACAGCCTAGGCTGCTTTCAAATACTACAAAGTACGTCTCGTTGCCAGTAGGCACTTGGGCAGCCACTTGGGCCGAAGTCAATGCCACGGCACCCGTGTCAGGATCGCCAGCGTAGTAGGTAAACGTGCCCGTGAAGCCGGTAATCAAGCTGCTTTCCAAAGTGGCCAAATTCACACTAGTACCCGCGCAAACAACAGGTGTAATGCTGCTTAACGAAGGCTTGGCATTTACCGTAACGCTAAAGCTAGTGGTAGCCGAGCAAGTAGTGATTACGTTGGTAAACGTTGCGAAGTACTGGTCGCCGTTGTTAGGCACTTGCGCCTGTGCTTGGCCACTGGTCAACTGTACGCCACCCGCGTTCGGGTCGCCCAAGTACCAAACATAAGTGCCCGGCGCGGTGGTAATGCCTTGCTCCAGATCGGTCAAATCCAGCACGTCGCCAGCACACAGTGCCGCTACGGTTGGGGCTACCAAAACAGGAGGTGCGTTCACTATAAAGGCAATATTGCCTTTGGCGCTACAGCCCGTGGCCTGATCGGTAAACAGCAAGAAATAGGTAGCACCGTTCACTGGGGTCACGTTTTCGGCTTGGGCGGTAGTAAGTAAAACACCACCATTGTCAGGGTCGCCATCGTACCAAGCAATAGTGCCCGGGGCGGTGGTGAAATCCTGTTCAAGTGCGGTAAGGTCAAAACTGCCACCGGTGCAAAGCTTCGGATCCTGCACGGCATTCAAAGGCGGCAGCGGATTTACCGTAAAACTGATACTGGTTTTATTGGTGCAGCCCGTGGCGTTACTGGTGTATACCACATAATAATCGCGGCCGGCAACGGGTGCGATGTTCTGGGCAAACGCATTGGTCAAACGGATACCGTTTACATCCGGGTCGCCTATGTACCAAACAAAAGTTCCCGCTTGGGTTGAAACCGCACTGTTCAGCGCGGTCAAATCCACGGTTTCGCCAAAACATATTGCTGGCTGCGCCGGAATGGTATTAACGGTGGGTTTTGGCGTAATGCTGAAAGCCACGTTGGCCAATGCCTTACAAGTGGTATCGGCAAACGGCAAAAACTCCACATAGTAAGTACCGGCAGCGGTAATGGCCACCGCGGTAGGGTTGGTTACCAAAGTGCCCGTGGTGGCAGGGTTGCCGTTGTACCAGCGGTAAGAACCTTGAACGTTGGCCGTTGGGTTCAGGTTGGTCAGGTTCACCTCTTCTCCGTCGCAAACCGTTTGGGCAGCAATAGACCCTAAAGTAATCTGCGGCAGCAAGTTAACGGCAATAGGCGTACCTACATCGTTGCAGCTTGGGCAAATAGTTGGGTAAGTGATGGAGCTGCGGTAACGGATGGTAAGCGTATAGTTAATATTGGCGCTAAATGTGCTCGATGCCCTAATGGTTACGGTTTGCCCGCTAGGGTTGCCAGTATAGTTATTGTTGTTGAGGTTTACGCTAGTTGTAGCACTTCCCGAATACGTTACCAGGCCGCTTACGGCGTCAATCGGATTGCCAATACCACTACTTTGAGTTGCGGTAAAATTGATATCGAAAGCGGTTAGGCCACTGCAATATACAATTTGGGGTATGGTAATGGTGGCCGAAACACTTGAGCCGCCAAACGGTGCGCTCAACGAGCCTGTTATTACCGCGGCAGGCGTGGCGGCATTGATGCTGCGCATGGCCACAAAAGGCACAAAGTAATATTGGCCGGGGCCATATTGGTTGCCGTTGGTAAAGTTGAAGGTTTGCGTGCCAGCGGTATCCTGCCCAAAGTAGCTGTTGGTGCTAATGGCCGTGGATACGGCTTGGTTAAGGTTGCCGTAAGGGTTGGTTTGGGTAACGGCCCAAGCCAATGCAAAGCCTTTCTTAATGTCGGCATTGGTGCTGCCCACGGTAAAGCTTTCGCCAGCGCAAAGCACGTTGTCGGCCAAGGCGGTGCCGTCTCCGGCAGAGTTGGTACAGCTAGCAGCAGGGCAGTTTACCACATAAGTACCCACCGCGGCACAACCGGCTGGTGCGCCCGGTACGGCTATGGTATAGTTTACCGTGGTTGGGGCCGCGCCTACTGCGGGGTTGGTGGTTGGGTTGTAGGTAATGCTCAGGCTACTGCAAAGGTCTACCGGGGCCAATTGGCAGTTGGTAGTGCTTTGCGTAAAGTCTATACCGGCATCGGGCTTAGGGTACACCACTACCGTGCCAGCGGTAAGGAAGTTGGTGGTAGATGGGCTTCCGTTGGCCAACAAGCAAGTCAACTGTACGGTAAACTCCTGTGCCTCTGCACCGCAACCTTGCGTAGTGGCAAAGGTTTGGATAAGCGACAAGGTGTTTGAGTTAGGGATAGGAACACCGTCTTTAAACCACTGTATCCTGTAATCGGTACCCAAAGTACCTTGGTCAACAAACGCTTGAAGGATGGTTTGCGCGCCTTCGCACTGGTTGCCGTTTACGTTGGTAGAGGCGTTGGTAAGGTTCGGGCACACAATGTTGTTGCAATCATCGGTGAAGTTGCCTACCAACAGGTTACAAGCCGCATCATCGGTATTGGTAAGGGTAAGGGTTACGTTCGAACCGTTGCGGAACGGGCCTACGGTGTAGGTTCCGGCAGTATAAACGGCCACGGCACCGCCATCGCTATCCTCAATAAAGTAAGTAGCGGCAGAGCCTGGGGCAAAAGTTACGTCCACATAAAAGTTGAACGGATCGTTCGGGTCGCATTTGCTTACGCCTGTAGTGGTAGGCTGCGTACAGTTGCCGCTACAGCTCACGGTTTCTTGCAACAGCACGTTGCAAGCAGGCAAGCCGTTCGATACCAAGAAGTCTTTTACCAAGCCATCGTCGGCAAAGCTGGCAATGAAAGAGCCCACGCCCGAGTTGCCGTTTACGGTAAACGAACCGCAACGGGTGGCCACGGTAATCAAACATTGGCTGTTGTTAACCGTTACGTTGCCTATTTCAGGATAAACGGTAACGGAGATGGTGTTGGTGGTGCCACGGCAACCGGCAACGGCAGTAGTGCCGTTATCCGATACTACGCCTTTGATGTAGTAGGTGCGCGGTTGGCAAGAAGTATTGGCAGGCAAAGCAAAAGAAACGTTGCTGGTGCCCGATGCGGCATAAGTGCCCGCACCTTGGTATGGGTTAAAAGCCAAGCTGGTGCTATAGAACCAAGCGATGTTTTGGCCACAAGCGCCAGCACCCGGCAATATGCTACCGGTAGTGCTCAGTTCCACGGTGCCGCCAGAGCATACGTTGGTATTGTTTTGTGGAGAACTGGCAGTGCCTACGGTGGCCGAAACATCAGTAACCGTTACGTTCAAGGTAAAGTTAGGACGCTCCGTTACGCCGGATACCACGATGTAGTATTCGCCGGCAGCAACCGGGGTACAAGCAGTAGAGGCAGCAGCCGAACAGCCCGAACCCACGATAGCGGCACCCGGCTCAAGCGTTTGGCCAGGAGTGTTTACGGCAGCACCCGTAATAGGGTTGGTGCCGGGGTTGCCGGGGCAGTTTACGCCGCTCAAAATAGAGATGTTGTATTGGCCGCTGCCGCCCCAGTTGCTAATGCTGGCGGTAATGTTGTTGCAGCCAAACGGCACGTTGATTTTATACCAAGCGGAAGAAGAAGACTCGCTGCCGCAAGGTGGCGTAAAACCATTGTTCACGTTGCCGATGCCGCCGTACAAAGCCGAGCCGCAAAGGCACTTGGTGGCCGTGCCGCTACGGCTGTTGCCCGTGCCGCTAAGGGCAATGGTAGCCGCATCGCCGCAGATATAGCCAGAAACG
>CAYYZT010000188.1:0-6714 GCA_964476015.1 uncultured Chitinophaga sp. | reverse complement strand
CTGACGATATATACCTGCGACGTCTGCACGGTCAGGTATATATCGTCAGTCGCACGTTGTGCTATGGTGGTAGTTATCAAGGCTATAATACGGGCGGTACTTATACCGATACCTTCCGCACGACAGGCGGTTGCGATAGCATCCGCACCCTGTACCTTGCCGTATTGCCGAAGGTGACCGATACCATATCCGTTGCCATTTGCCAAGGCAATAATTATGAAGGCTACACCATAACGGGCACGTATGTAGATACCCTGAACGCCATTACTGGCTGCGACAGCATACGTACCTTGCACCTCACCGTGCAGCCGAAAGCCGCCAGCACCGTTACGGCCACGGTTTGCTATGGTGCCGCGTATGAAGGCCATGCCGCCACGGGCGTGTACCGCGATACTTTTGCCGCCGCCAACGGCTGCGACAGTGTTCGCACCTTGCACCTTACCGTAAGGCCACGTATAGCAACCACCATCAGCCAAACTATTTGCCCCGGCCAGAGCTTCTTAGGCCGCACCGTTGCCGGAACATATAAGGATACCCTAACCGCGGCCAATGGCTGTGATAGCATACGCACGTTGCACCTAACGGTATGGGCGGTGCCACAAACGGTTATCGCCCAAAGCGTTTGCCATGGCGATAGCTACTTGGGCTATACCGCCAGCGGCACCTATCGCGATACCTTTGCCGCCGCCAACGGCTGCGATAGCATAAGGGTGTTGAACCTTACCGTTCGCCCACAAAACGTAACTGCCATAACCATTACCGCTTGCGAGGGAGATATGGTGGAAAGCTATGTCGTTACGGGCACTTATGTGGATACGTTGAAAGACCGCTTTGGCTGCGACAGCATCCGCACGCTCAATCTTACCATAGTGCCCAAGCAGGTTATCCTCAACAAGCTACGTATTTGCCAGGGCGACAGCGTAAAACTGGGCAATGTATGGCATACCACTGGGGGCACGTTTAACGATACTGTTACCAATGCCAGTGGTTGCCACGATATTACCATTACCACGCTGGAGATAACGCCACAGCCCGCAAAGCCTGTTATCAAGGCCAACAATCGCACCCTAGGTATAGGGGCGGGCTATGCAGCTTACCAGTGGTATTTGGATGGAACTGCCATTACAGGTGCTACGCACGATAGTTTGGAGGTTTTGGAGGCTGGAAACTATACCGTAAAAGTTACCAGCGAGAGCAATTGCTCCATCCTTTCCGAGGCATTTGAATGGTTGGAGACGGGCGTGGGCGAAACTGCCAGCGAGTGGAACATCCGTTTCTACCCCAACCCTACCACGGGCACCGTGTATATAGAACTGGAAAATGCCGCCAACGCCAAGTTGCAGCTCTTTAATAGCTTGGGCCAGTTGCTGTACCAAGGCCAGTTGGAGCCTGTGCAAACCTTGAGCCTCGACCTATCCATATATGCCCAAGGCATGTACATACTAAGGGCTGAAATGGGCAAGGAGGTAATTACGAAGAAAATAACCAAGGCGCAGTAAGCCTAGAGGCAATAACATAAACGAGCGGGCTTTCCGATAAAGGAAAGCCCGCTCGCATTTAAGCATATGTACCGCATTGCCAAATACCCTACACGGAGGATGGATGCCCGGCTGAATGTTTAAATTGTGGACTGCCCCTTGAAGGGCATAGGAGTGGGTTTGCACACCATACCTTAAACAGCTTACCTAAGTTTTACGTCCCTTTCGCGCTTGCCGCCCACTTCCACTTTTACGTTATTGTCGCAGCAGTCGGCGTTGTTTTCGCAGAAGTCCTCGCCGTAAACTATCTCACGGTCTTTCAGGTCTTCTATGCTCAGGGTAGCCTTGCCGCTGCGGGGCCAGCGGCAAATAATTTCGTGTACCAACGTTTCGCTAATGGCAGCCTCGTAGAAACGGTCCTCGCGGTCGGTGCCCGATGCCGTGCCGGTAACGGTATAGGTATCATCGAAGATAATCAGTGCTTCTTTCTCGTCGCGCTGGGTATAAACACGGTCGCAGGTCCAAACGCTGTTATTGCCTTCTGCATCGGTTATCGCGGCATTGGTTACCACCAAACGGAACTGGCGCTTGCCCTCCGCGTTGGCAGCCAAGGTGGTAATGGTTAAATTGCCCGATACCTTGATACCGTTGATCGTTAAATCGGTTGGCACAGCCGTAACCACGGTGCCTTCGGTATAGATATCGCCGGTGCCGGTAATGGCCACGCTGCCCGAGCGGCGGATTTCGTAAAAGTCGGTACAGGTATCCACAAACGCTAGCGTATAACCGCCCGCGATGGCCGTTTTGCCCACACAAGGGTCTACGATAAGGTTGCTGCCGGGCCCCATTACCTGCATGGCAAGGCGGAAAAGATCGTGGTAGCTGCTCTCGGCCGCGCTATGGTCGTACAGGCTATCGTATTGGCGGTTTTCACGAAATTTCTCGCAACCCGTAAAAGTGGCAGCCGCCAACAACAACATGGCAACGGCGAATACAGTATTTTTCATAATGGCGTGGTTCTGGTTTTGGTAAAAAACCGTACAGGGGGCAAAACTACATATTAAAAATGGTTTTGTCCAGTATGTGCAAATATGAGATGGAAGGGAAGGTGGGAGATAAGAAATGGAAGATGAAAGATTGGAGATAGTGATAACAGATATAAAATGAGAGATGGGGATATGGAAATATGGAAATGAGGACAGCAATAAACTACTTCCATACTAGAGCATGCGCCCCGAAGCTTGCTGCCGGAAGCGGAGAAACATTACGGCCTCGGGCCTTTGTTCACTTTTATATCCTTGCGCCAACGCAGCCCTTCCCAACCGCATTGTAAGCACTTGTATCGCTTAAATGGCAACACGCCAAGCGTGGCGGCCGTAACCACGTAATCGCCAGCGTTGCGTTTTTTGCGGGTAAGCCTGCCGTCGCATTGGGGGCAGTTGGCCTTTTGCATTACCTTAAAAAGCCGTAGCGACAACAATACCAACAACCCGGTGCCCAAGAGCAGCCCCAGCAGTTCCAAATCGCGAAAATCGAGCATCCGCTCAAAACCTAAACCCAGCAATTTCCTTGTTTTTATACATCCAACCAATCCCCGCTGCCCCCGCTACCATATTGCAAGCGTGTGCGTGCTTTTTCGGCCTCGCGTTCCAGTATCAGTTCCGCAATACGCTCGGCCGCTTCGGCAAATGGCGTTTCCGCCAGCACGGTTTTCACTTTTCGTTCGCCCACGTCCAAGCGGTACAGCACGTACTTTAGTTGCTCCACGTCACTTTCCATTAGATACAGCACCTTCTCCGCTACCAGTTTCCGTAGCTGGTGCCAAGTGTCGGCACCCTCGGCAGGCAGGTATTGGGAGCTTATTTCCAAGTCGTCGGAAATCAAACGCATGGTTTCTTTAACTATATGGTCCGACAACGTAATAGCGGGTTTTGGCAATGGGGCAAAGCTAGGCAAAATCCGTTTACTTTATAAATCTTTGGCATAACATTCAGAACCCTTCCATCACCCCCATGCCGAAAAGGGCCAGATCGTATTTCACCGGGTCGTTGGCATCCATGCGCTTCAGGTTGGCCGTCAGTTCTAGCACGGCATTGAAGTTTGTTTGCTTTTGGGTGATGAGGCCCAGCTTGCGGGCTACCCGTTCTACGTGTACATCGAGCGGGCACAACAGTTGCGAGGGTTTTATGGCCGTCCAGATGCCGAAATCCACGCCCTTATCGTCTTGCCTTACCATCCACCTTAGGTACATGTTGAGCCGCTTGCACGACGAGCCCCTGAGCGGCGTGGGGATGTGTTTCTTGGTGCGGTGGGGCGCATCTTCCAAGCTAAAAAAATCGGCATGAAACCCAGCCAGGGCCTTGCCCACATGGCTATCGGCAGGGGTAAGATGCCTGCTAAAAGCCGTTTCCAGCGAGGCGTTTTGGCTGTAATGGTACTTTAGGAAGGCCACGAAATACAGCAAATCGGTGGCGTTGTAAGTGCGGTGTTTGAAGTGTACCAACGGCTTCAGGTCATCATCGCCGTGGTGGAGTATAAATTCATAGGGTTTCCCTTGAAAGAGCCGCTCCAGTTCCAAGCACTTGTTGATGATGGTTTTACGTTGGCCCCAAGCCAGCACGGCGGCAAAGAAACCCATGATTTCCACGTCTTGCTTTTGGGTATAGCGGTGGGGTATGCCGATGGGGTCGGTTTCGATGAAACCCGGCTGGTTATATTGCGCCAATTTTGCATCCAACAGCAATTTTACGCGGGCAATTTCGGTATCGGGAAGGAAGTGCGACATAATACCGCAAATTTGCGGCATTATAGCTCAAAATTGAGACATAATAGCTCAAAAATGCCTCAAAAAATGTCGCAAAATGTAAGAACACCTCAACAAAGAACGTATTTTCGTCATACGAATCGGGTATGTCTTTTGCGGGAACTTTATACCCCCCGATTTGATTAATTGGTTGTATTACTGTATTTATGTACCCTACTAAACAAATCACTACAATCATGGCGTTACAATTGACTGATTCTAATTTTGAAACCGAAGTATTGGCCTCTGAAAAGGTCTCCATTGTTGACTTTTGGGCAGAATGGTGCGGCCCTTGCCGTGTGGTTGGCCCCTTTGTGGAAGAGCTTGCCAAGGAATATGACGGCAAAGCCGTAATCGGCAAAGTAAACGTGGACGACAACCCAGGCATTTCGGCCAAATACGGAATCCGCAACATACCTACCATCTTGTTTATCAAAGGCGGAGAGGTGGTTGACAAGCAAGTTGGTGCCGTGCCAAAGGCCGTATTGGAGCAAAAACTGAAAGCCCTTTTGTAAGGGTTATATAATATAACGCAACCTCTGAATCCCCCGTGGCACAACGCTTTCGGGGGATTTTTTATTTTAGTATCAAGTAGTGGGTATCAAGTATCAAGACTTTTGCCTCATTATTCTGCGTTATACTGTTGTTTACTGTTGCAATCGTTAAATTTACCGTATGAAGCAATGGAGCAACAATAGGTATTGTACAATACTAGCCACGTTGCACCTTGTCTTGATACTTGATACTCACTACTTGATACTGATTAAATGGATTTAACCCTTTCCCAACTCAGCACCCTCCGACGGTTCGACAACTTAGAACTACTGGCCCGCCAAGTGGTGGAAGGGTTCATTGTAGGGCTGCACAAAAGCCCGTTCCACGGCTTCTCCGTGGAGTTTGCGGAGCACCGCCTCTACAACCCCGGCGACTCTGTGAAGAACCTCGACTGGAAGGTGTATGCCCGCAGCGGCCGCCTCTATACCAAGCGGTACGAGGAGGAAACCAACCTGCGCTGCCAAGTGGTTATCGATGCTTCCAGCAGTATGTATTACCCCGAAGGCAAGGAAAATAAGCTACAATTCAGCATTATGGCTGCGGCGGCCTTGATATACCTGCTCAAGCGGCAGCGCGATGCGTTCGGCCTTAGCATCTTTGCCGATGCGGTGGAGCAGCATACGCCCAACCGAAGCACGCAGGTACATTACAAACTCTTGTTTTCCTACTTGGAGCAGTTGCTGCAAAATCCGCAGCACAACCGCAAAACGGCTGCCGCCAAATGCTTGCACGAAATTGCCGAAAACGTACACAAGCGTTCGCTCGTGGTTATTTTCAGCGATATGATGGACAATTCGGGCGAGCAGGAAGAACTGTTCTCGGCCCTACAGCACTTGAAATATAACAAGCACGAGGTAATCCTTTTCGATGTACACGACAGGGAAACCGAGCTGGACTTTGATTTCGAGAACCGCCCCTATGAATTTGTGGACGTAGAAACGGGCGACAAGGTAAAGCTGCAAAGCAACCAAGTAAAGGAGTTTTACGTGGAGCAACTGGCCAAGTACCGCAAAAACCTGGAGCTGCGCTGCACCCAATATGGCATCGACCTAGTACCCGCCGACATCAGCCAAGATTTTACCCAGATATTGATACCCTATCTTACCAAACGGCAAAGGATGATGTAAGACGTTATGCAGCGTTACTATCAGGATAGCGTTTAAGTGTTTGCAGCGTAGTTTGAATATTCTCGCTTTCGGCTTCCAAATCGTAATCGTCTTGCAGGCCCAGCCAAAACTTAGGGGAATTGCCAAAGTAATGGGATAAACGCAGGGCGGTATCTGCCGTAATACGGCGTGTGCCTTTAATAATACCGGATACACGCGTTTGGGGTATAGCCAAATCTTTAGAGAGCTTGTAGGCAGTAATATTAAGCGGCACTAAAAACTCCTCCTTCAAAACCTCGCCCGGATGTATGTTTTTCAGCTTTTGCATAGCTATCAATTCAATGATAATCAACAATTTTTACTTCAAAAGCATTTCCGTCTTCCCATCTAAACACCACTCGCCATTGATCGTTTATTCTGATGGAATAAAACTCTTGCCAATCCCCTCTCAACTTTTCCAATCTATTGGCTGGTGGCACCCTAAGGTCTTGCAAGCTATGCGAGTTGTTTAGCATCCTCAGCTTACGCCTACCAACTTCCTGTACCTCGTTGGGCAATCGTTTTATCCAATTGCCCTGCCATACTTGCTCGGTATCTCTGTCTCCAAAAGAAAGAATCATGCTTCCGTATGATAATACTAACGCCTAAGGTAAGCAGTTTTGTTCAGATGATTACATTTAATCTCATCCGTTCATTGCACCCAATACGGCATCGATTTAGTACCCGCCGACATCAGCCAAGATTTTACCCAGATATTGATACCCTATCTTAC
>CAYYZT010000187.1:0-6724 GCA_964476015.1 uncultured Chitinophaga sp. | reverse complement strand
GAACGCCATGCCGTGAGCCGCCTCGTGGGCGCGCCCCCCGGATACGTGGGCTACGACGAAGGCGGCCAACTGACCGAGGCCGTGCGCCGCAAGCCTTATAGCGTGGTACTGCTGGACGAGATAGAGAAGGCGCATCCGGATGTGTTCAATATCCTATTGCAAGTATTGGACGAGGGCCGATTGACGGACAACAAGGGTCGTGTGGCAAACTTTAAGAACTGCATCATCATCATGACCAGCAACCTCGGTTCGGAAATCATTGCCCAAAACTTTGAGGACGTGAAGGACGAAAACATGGAGCAGATAGCCGCCCTAACCAAGGGCCAAGTGATGGAACTGCTGCGCCGCACGCTGAAACCCGAGTTTTTGAACCGGGTGGACGAGGTGGTGATGTTCAACCCGCTGGGCCGTGGCAACATCAGGGACATTGTTCGCATACACGTGGAGCAACTGAAGCAAACCTTGGCAGAAAGGGGCGTTCAAATCGACATTACCAACCATGCCCTCAACTACTTGGCCAAAGAAGGTTTCGACCCGCAATACGGTGCCCGGCCACTGAAGCGACTGATACAAAAAACGTTGGTTAACGAGCTGGCTAAAAAGCTTTTAGCTGGGAACATAAACACCAACGAGCGTGTTGTAATAGATGAAGTGGAGGGAGTGATTTTCTTCCGAAACGAAAGAATTAACGAGACGGAAACAGTGAAGCCTGAATAGTTGTGTTTTTTCATGATGGGAATCCCCGAAAGCAATGGGTTGGTGGTTTACGCATGCTTTCGGGGATTCCTTTTTTATGGTAGTATTAAGTAGCAAGATAAACAACACACAAGACTTCAACCTCCCCCCTCTCCCCAACAACCCGTATTTTGAACGCACCAAAAACCTCCGTATCTTGCGGTACTTTTTAAAAGGGAAAAAGTGCGCATCCCATATCTGCTGCTAGCTATTCTATTACCATTTGTTACTTGGAGCCAAAACGGGCCTAATAGCGATACCTATGTGCCTTTTGCTTGCGATTCGGGCACATTTACGGAGCACTTGCAGCTTACCAAAATGCGTTTCACTACGGACTTGGCTACCGTGAAGGAAAAGCCCAAATTGCAACGGCCCGAACTGACCTCCATCTATACTTATCGGTACGAGAACATTAAATACAAATACGAGGGAAGCCATTTCTATACCGATACCGCCGTTACGTCCTATTTCCAAAACATCCTCAACACCATATTAAAAGCAAACCCGCAGCTACCGACGGATGTGCGGCTGTTGATATCGCGCTACCCATGGGCCAACGCCGTGTGCTATGGCGAGGGCACCATTGTGTTCAACCTAGATCTGCTGGCTTGGATGGAGAACGAGAGCCAAGTAGCTTTTGTGATTTGCCACGAGCTGGCCCACTACTACGCCAACCACGTAAACCAAGATATACACGACTATGTGGCAGCCATGTATGACCCGGAGATGCAAAAAAAGCTGAGACAGATATACTACAGCCAATATAACACCTACGAGCAGGCCATGGCCCTGTATAAGGACTTTACCTACTCCGACCGCAAACACAGCCGCCTGCACGAGGCCGCCGCCGATTCCATCGCCTTGGTACTGTTGCGCAACACGCCCTACAACGAATATGAGGCATTGGGCGCGCTGGGCCAACTGGACAAAGTGGATGCGGAGCCTTACGATACGCTGGCATGGCACCACATCCTCAATTTCAACGGCTACCCTTTCAAAGCATCTTGGCTGCAAGAGGAAAGCGGCCTGTCTTCTTTTGGAAAGGTAAAAGTGGCGAACGTGGAAGGGTTTGATGCCGATTCGTTAAAAACCCACCCAGAGTGTGCGCAACGCATAGCCTTGTTACAAAGCTGGGCACACAGCAACCCGCAGAAAATGACTTTCCTGCAACCGCAAGTAGAGTTTGAGGCCCTAAAATCGGCAGCAAAGTTTGAACGGATACACAATGTGCTGTTTTTCGAAAACTATGGCAAGTGCCTTTTTTTGGCCACCCACTTGTTGCAACAGCACCCACACAATACCTATTTGTTAGGCATCATTGGGCAGTGTTGGCATAAGCTGTACCAAGCGCAAGAAAAGCACAAGTTCGGCAAATACGTGGATTTGCCCAATGCCTCAGATATATATGCCTACAATCAACTGCTGCTAATACTCAACAACTTGCGCTTGGGCGAAATAGGCAAAATCGGTTTCCATTACCTCAACCAGCATAGCTCCAAAGCGGCACAAAACGAGGAATTGCTGTACAGCCTTATGCAGTTCAGCAAAATAGAAGGCAGTATGGAGCTGTACGTATCGCTACAAAACCAATACAAGAAAACCTATCCAGAGGGCAAATACATTACCAAACTTTAACCTAAACACACATGAACCAAAACACTCCAAAGGGTCTGCTACTGTTACTGTTGATGGCACTCGCCCCCTTGTTTGCCAGTGCGCAAACCATGAAAATTTCCGACGTAATGAAGGTAACGGTGCGCGGCATCGGCCCCGTGGTAAAAGGCAACGAAGTGCAGGGCTATTACATGTTTTACCAGCTTGACAAAGCCGACAAGGCCAACAACAACTACCAAATCAAGTTCATCGACCAAAACCTGAACGAGATAGCCACGGCCAAGATGACCGACAGCAAATATCTTTATTTGCAGGAAGCTTCTTTTGACGGCCAGTTTGTAATGCTGAAGTTTTGGGAAGCCAAAGAAAAGCAAGTACAACTGCGCAAATACGACGGCACGGGTAAACAAGTGAGCAAAAAACTTATCACCCTTGCCCAACGTGGTGAGTTTGCGCAGTTCTATACTACCGGAGCCGACGGCGAGATACAGGGCGAGCAGCTTTTTGCCATAGAAGGCAAAGGCTTTGTAAACTTTACACAGCGCAAAACCAAAGGCTGGGGCTTTCAAATTGACTTTATTGGAAACGATGGCAAAAACTGGACTTACAACGCCAACATGGCCGATGCCAAATTCCAGTATGCCACATTCCTTACCAGCGACCAAAACAACGTATACGTGCTGGCTGGCGAAAAGGCCAAGCCCATGGCATATGACGTGGACTATAACATTTTGGCCATTGATATCGCCACCGGCAAAAAGAAGTATCAGACAGTATTGAAGGACACCAAATACGAAGTAGACCCCATGTCGGCCTACATCGATAACCAAACGGGCCAGTTGGCCGTGATGGGCTTGATGTACCCAGGCGGTGATGGCAAAGGCCAAAAAAACCTGCGCAGCCAAGGTTTAGCCTGCATTAAGCTTAATGCCGAAGGACAGGTTGTTTCGTCCAAATACAATACTTGGGCAACAGAGTTCAGTAAACATGTGGCTTCTGATGCCAAAGGCAAGATACAAGACGTGGGTTATGTGTTCTTCCACCGCATTGTGCAAACCGCCGACGGAAACGTGTACGCCATTGGCGAGAACTACAAAAAGGCCGCCGATGGCCTTGGTATAGCCGTTGCGGCAATGGGCGGTAACGGTTCGTTTGTGAAAATGGTAGTGGAAGACATTTATGTTTTCGAGTTCGACAAGGATTTCGGCGTTAAGGGCGTTCAGGTGTTTGAAAAGAGCAAAACGGACGTGAGCCTTCCACAAGGTGCCGCTTATATACCTACGGGCATGCTGGGCACTTATGTAAAAGCATTGGACGGTTTTGATTACCAATACACCCAAATCAACAAAGACAACACCTTGTTTACGGTGTGCTATGTTGACTTAGAGAAGAACAAAGGCGAAAAGCGCCAATGGAAATTCGGTGCCATTACCTGCAATGGGGGCAAATACACCACCGATAAAATCAGCTTGGAAACCGAGGCCAATACGCTGTTTGTTTATGCTGCCAAAACAGGCTCGGTAATGATTAGCGAGTACTACAAAAAAGCCAAGTCGCTGGAAAACCGCTTGGAGAAAATCAATTACTAATTCTTCTGCAATAAAAAACGCCCCGTGAGCTGCTCACGGGGCGTTTTTATTGCTAGCAAACCCTCAAAAGGAATAGCTTAACGTCTTCGTTTCCCGCTCCTCAAACCCTGTGCCCTCAGCTTGTATAATTGCCACTTTTTTCAAAGTAACCACATTCGGGTGGCCCGGCGGGAAAGATAGTTGGTACACCCCGGTTTGGAGGTGCCCTGGTTTCGCTTCGTTTACTACCGTAAAGTGCTTTCCGGTTTTCTCCAGGAATAAATAAGCATAATTTGCGGTTCCGCCCCAATGGTAGTTGCTTGCAAGCCAAATTACGTCATGCTCGGCTACCCCATCCAGCAGGCCATCGTCCAACGCTTTTTCCAGTGCTAGGCTTGGGTAGTATACATCGTAATTTTGTTTGGCCACTACACGGCAATTGTTGGCGAACGTAATAGGAACAACGAGCAATAAAATTGATACCAACGCCAAACCAATGTACCTACCCATACATTTTGACGACGATAACAATACCTGTATCAACAAAGCAAGTAGCATTGCCGTGCCCATATTTTGCAGGTACACGGGCAAATACCCATTGCCTGGCCGTGCAAACTCTTGGTACTTTACCGAGGGCATAATCAACACTGCCGGAAACAAAAGCAAACAAATACCCGCCCAAAAGAACCACTTATGGGAAATACCCGAGGCTTTGTAAAGGTTGGCGCGACACACCCTGAGTAAAAGAGCAGCAATAACTGCCAGCGAAACGAATATCCAAGCAGGGGTATAGCTTACCATCTGTTCGAAGATATCGGCCAGCTTGCTACCCATAAAGTTCACTTCGTAATTTATATAGATAAGAGGTATGGTCGAAAACGTTTGCATGTGCAATACGCCCAACATATCTTCAATTTCGAACGAAGACTTTAAGCCAGGGTACTGTGAATGCCCATCGGTATTTACCCGCAACCATAGGGTAAAGACAAGATAGGCCACTGCTACTAGCGCAGCAGGCACCAACTTTTTTACGGCCCAAAACCATGATTCGCCCCCTTCACGCCTTACCAAAAGCACAACCAACAAGTATAGGGGCATAAAAGCCAGTGCCATTTCGACAAAACAGAAGGCTATAGCCAACAACAATATTGAACCTATGAGGTAGCCAACCCGTTGTTGCCTTGCATATAAAACATATAGAGACAAGGCCCCGAAATTGAATATTGCAGCGTGTGGGTACAACCCGCAAAACGTGGTATAGGCATCATGGAACATTACCCGGAACTGCATCAATGCCGGAAGCAAAATAAGGGTAAGCAACACCAACGGTTTATCTTTCCTTAACAGATACAAAAACACCGCAAATGCGGCAACAGCGGCCAAGTTCAGAAACGTGAGCAGCGCCTTGTACACCGCTATGTTATCAACCCACCCGAACATTACATTGCTGGACAAATATGACAAAGGAGCAAACCGGCCGTTCAGCATCCACTGCTTCGTATCCTCTTTTGCAAGGTCACAAACAGTGGCGTTTTCCGCCAACATACGTCCTTTGGTACTTTGAGACAGGAAAATGTCGTCGGAATAATAGCCGCTCTCCATTATCGGGTAGAAAAACAAGATGTAATATACAGACAGCAATACTGCTGTAACGAAGAGCGATTTGCGGGTGGATAACAATTGCATGGTTGACACAATATTAAGCAAAAACCTATCAATTGAATATGCGTAACTTTGCGGCGTGCAGCTTTTTTACGTACCCCATATACAGCCCAACGCCATTTTCACCCTCCCGCCAGACGAGGTGCGGCATTGTTTGAAAGTACTGCGCAAAAAAACGGGCGACACGGTACACGTTACCGATGGCCACGGCCATTTGTACGTGGCAGAACTGATTGCCGATAGGTTGGACGACTGCCGACTGCAAGTAAAGTCCACCCTCCCCAACAACATGGCTTTGCCGTATAAAATAACCATTGCCCTAGCCCCCACCCACGATGCGGATAGGCTGGAGTGGTTTATAGAAAAAGCGACGGAATTGGGCATAGATGCCATACAACTGGTAATAACGGCCCGCACCGAGCGTTTTAAATACAAGGAAGAGCGGCTGCACAAAATATTGGTGGGCGCCATGAAACAATCGGGCAGGGCGGCTTTGCCCCTATTGGCACCGCCTGTGGAGTGGAAAGCGTTTATGGCCTCGGCGAAAGATTTCGAGGGGCAAAAACTGATTGCGGCCTGCTTTGGCGAGCGAAAGGGATTGAAAGAACTTTATATACCGGGCGAGGATGTTTTGATAATGATAGGCCCAGAGGGCGATTTTAGCACGGAAGAGGTAAAAGCGGCTGTGCAAAACGGATTCCAAGCCGTAACTTTAGGGGCAGCGAGGCTGCGGGTGGAAACCGCCGCACTGGCCGCGCTGCAAACCATACACGTATTGAACGCATGATGCTGAAACGGGCAAGCTTATTGGTAATGTTGATGTTGGCCCTGTACGTACAGGCGGCCAACCCCGCCCTGCGTATTGCCGTACTCAAGTATAGCGGCGGCGGCGACTGGTATGCCAACCCTACCGCGCTTACCAACCTCATTAAGTTTTGCAACCAGAATCTGGGCATGAACATAGACCCGGAATACGAAACCGTGGAAGTGGGCAGCCCAGAGATTTTTAACTACCCGTTCATCCACATGACGGGGCACGGCAACGTGGTATTCAACGACCAAGAGGCCAAGAACCTGCGCCAATATCTCACTGGCGGCGGTTTTCTGCATATCGACGATAACTACGGCATGGACCCCTACGTGAG
>CAYYZT010000186.1:0-6739 GCA_964476015.1 uncultured Chitinophaga sp. | reverse complement strand
CATCGGTATTTGTACATTTCCGTATCGCCCATGTGGCCATAGCAAACACCGCGCACCACCTTTTCGCGGGGCGAGAAAGTGGGGTTTACAAACTCGTATTTTTCGCTAAAAGTACCCGTGCGGGGCCTTTGTAAATACACATCGGCAAATGCCTTTAGGCAACAGCCCGTGCTGCCGTACCAGTTCACCACAAAATCATTTACCCTGTCCCCGTCCACATCCATAATAGTGTCGCCGGTGTAGGTCAAGCTCCATTCTTTAAGGGAGAGCACCTTTTCAAAACCCCCGTCCATTACCGTGAAAATATCGATGTGAACATCGTTAGGGCCATACCTATGCACTATCAAGTGTTGTTGGTCTTTTGCCAATTGGCGGCCCAGCTTCATGGTTACCCGCATATTGTAACCGCCACTATCGGAGTACGTTTCGTACTCGTGATAAAAAAAGCTATCTTCTCCCAAGTGTTGGCCAGCCAAGGTCAATGTTTGTTGCAGTACCTCATCTATCCAAATGCTGTCTATTAGTTCCCAGTCCTGTTCGGTATGGGACAACTGGGCCGCCAGCGAATCCACAGCGGGCGGCTCGGCCACCACCTTTGGGGCGGGCTGTTTACAAGAAGAGGTGCCCAACAGCACCAACAAAATTGTGATGCCCAAACTATGGCGGGTAGTAAGATGGCCCATGATATATGCCCTTTTATTAGCTACTAACGTCGCCTAAAGAGAAAACCGTATCCAGTGCCCATGGAATATTTTACGGGTTATGGAGTTGGGTTTAAATGGCGCATATTCAGTGTTAGCCATTCTTCCAACTCTTTCACATGGTCTTTTACTTCCATGCGGATGGGGTGTTTGTAGTTTGGGTCATGGAACTTAATTTCTATACGGTTGCCTATTTTTTGCCAATGCAATATTTGGGCCTTGGGAAGCGAGGTAACACCCTTTTGCGCCACCAACTCCACTGGGGGGCGGTAATGCTCGGAGCCTAGAATGACACCGATGCCATGTAGCACAACGGAGTGTTCGGTTAAAACCAAATCGGCCAACTCAAACTCATAAATGGCGGTAGTGGTGTTGATGTTCCAAAAAGCAGTCTTGTCGAAACTATTGAAATCCTTGATATATACCCCCACTTTGGAAAGCTTCTTCGCCGTATTGCCATCGCCCAGCACATTGTCCAAGGCCGTAACGGCTTGGTACAAATGCCGATAGAGCATCAGCTTCAAGAAGATAAAACTTGCGGCCATAAAGGCTAAGACCAATGGCCCCTTTGATAGGTAAACGGATAGGGCAAGAAAACCGGCAAAAGCAATGTTGAACCCCCACCCGAATACGAAGGGTAATTTGGTATCCTTAACAAAAACCCAAAAACTTTTTTGATTAGTACTCATGTTTCAGGCATGTGGGTTTTTTACGATAAAAATGTCGCACTATACCTCAAAAATGTCTCAAAAAGGGCGATTTTATCATAAAAATAGCTCAAAAAATGTCGCAAAATGTAAGAATAGCTCAACGTATTGCTTAAAATCGCAACATCAACCCTTGGGTAACGCTGAACACCAAGTTTACCACGTCGGGGTCGTCCACCGGCTCGGAATCGTAGGCCATAGTGAAGCCTGTGGAGAAGCTAATATATTGATTTAGACGAAAAAACGCATTTACTAAAGTAGATACCCGATAATCGCTAAAGCGATAAACCAAGGGCTGGTAATACAACATAAACGTTGCCCTGAAAGTATCCGATGGTTTATAAGTAGCTGATAGATAGTTGCTTAGGCGCAAATCGTTGTGCCGTAGCCCAGTGGCCGACTCCTGTTCGTGCTCGTACATAGCCAGCACACCTAGGTATAGCCTGCCCTGTGGCTTTTTGAGCAACGTAAAACGACTGCCGCCGCCCAACAAATAGCGAAACTTTACCTTTTGTACCCTGTCGAACTGGCCTTGGGTAAAACCCTCTGCCGTGTACCAGTCATTCACCAAATAATTATACCTAAAATGCTGGAAACCAGCGAAGTTGAATTTGTCTTGAGAAGAAAAAACCAAGTTCAAATCGTTTAGGCTCATCATTACATGGCGCAAATAGCGATACTGTAAACCCGTGTTGGCCTTTATGCTGAAGAATTTGTTGACGTTTTGGATATAGCTAAAGTTAAGCCCCGCAGTACCCTGCCACCCCAACGAATCGGGCTCTAAACGGCTACCTTCCACGTTCACTATCTGGGCATGGGCAACCGTTGAAACCCACATAAAACCTACTATCCACAAGCATCTGTATATAAGACCCATGGTGCAAACTTATGGAAACGGCAGATAAACCCAATGGCTTTGGCGGGTTCATTTATCCAATAAGCGGGCAAGCATCAATCCAGTATCTATCAATTGTCCCGGTTTTAGGTGCCTAGGTTGTTGGGCCATTGCTTTGGCCACCAAAGCTTCGGGGGCGGCTTTTTGGTTGTCTTTCAACAAGTTGTCCACACAGCGGATGTAGTTGTTTATCGATGCATCGGCTACTATATCTTTTCGGTTGCGCTGTAGCAGGGCCTTTAGTTTATAGGAAGCCAGAGAGCGGTTTCCCATGCCATACTGTATGGCTATTTCCAAAACCAACATTTGCAGTTCATAATCAAGCCTTTGCCCCCCTTTTGCCACCGTTAGGACATCAGCACGTAGTCCAACGATTTGCTGGGCAACCGAGCCTTGAAAAGCAGGTAAGCCATCCGTGCCAAGAGATCGAGCTGGTTGTTGGTGCCCATTTTTGGGGTGTTTTGGTACCAAGCCTCAAATCGCTCCAAAAAACTGGGTATGGTTTCCGGCATGGTTTCGGCGAGGTAAAAATCCGCTTGCAGACTAAGCGTAAGCCGCTCGGCATCGGCGGCCAAAGCGGGGTGAGCCTTTCCAAGGTGTTCCAATTGCCCTATGTTTTGATGGAACAGATCCGTTTGGCCACAATTGAGGCTGTCGCTCAAAAAATTAAACCAAGAGAGCAGATATGGTTGTGGCCGCGATACTATAAAGCTCGGATGGTCTTGAAACAGTTGTACTATTTTTAACGAATGCTCCAAGCTTTTCGGGTTGTCGCCCAAGTTAAAGTATACGGTATGCAAAATGTTAAGCCGCAGTAGCTGGGCCTTGAAATCGTCTTTGGGCAGTTGCAGCCCCAATGTTTCGTGTGCCAACAACAGCAGCCTTTTTCGGGTAGCCACGGCAGGCTCTCTGCCTTCGGCCAGTTGTAGTTGGTACACCTCCTCGTATACCGACGCTAGGTGCATTTGCCGGGCCACGGTTTCCGCAGTGCTTTGGCGGTGCTTTAGGCTTTGGCCCACGGCCTGCCGATTGCCCAACAGGTGTTTGGCCAAGTGGTGTTTTTGTTCCAACAGTAACACATACTCCGATAAGTTGAGCCGTAGGGCTTTTTCAATGGCTTTCCTCAATATGGGTACCGCTTCTTTCACCAGCCCCCGGCTTATTAAAATATCCGCCATGCGATAGTGGCGGTATAGTGTCTCCTCCGCCGAATGGCTGGCTTGGTATTCCCGAAGACTTTGCGCCAACGCCTCGAACAGACGGTTTCTGTAAAGGGCCGCATTGTCGATTCCCGCTTTTGCCAAAGCCGCTTCCCAGGCTTCAGGTTTGGCAAGTTTTGGGTTATTGAGCATTTCGAACATTTGCAACATCTTTTGCTGTCCACTCCCACCTTTCTTGAAGCCAAATTTCTTGAAATAGGCTTTCTCTGCCGCCGTCATGCCATTAATCAACTTTTGTATGGATTCTGTTTTTATAGCCATTTGAGTCTGCTTTTAACTGAAACAAACCAGAATTTTTTTTGCTGTAAAAATGGGATATTTCTTGTTTGAATGGCTTTTCTGAACTGAAAAAAACACCCTAATTCTGTTGGGTTGGCATAATGCCGCAAACTAGCTTTGCCTATAACCAAAAACTGTTGAAGATGTTAAATTTTAGAGTGCTGCTAGCAATAGCCGCTGTGGGTGCCATAGGTTTCACGGGTTGTAAAAAGGATGTGGAAGATGATGGCAAAACCGTTTTGGAGCCGATTGTTTTGGGCTGCAACGATTTCAAATCGGATATGGTGCTGAAAGACGACCCCGCCCGCCCGGTTGACTATATTGTACCGTGCGTGATGGCCGTTGAGGCCAATATAGTGGTTAAACAAGGTGTGGTGATTGAATTTAGAGACGATGCGGGCATTAGCGTAAACGGCAGCGGAACTTTCAAAATAGAAGGCACTGCTTCGGAAAAAGTAGTACTCACAGGTGTGAACAAGATAAAGGGCTCATGGCGCGGTGTCATTTATTTTTCTAAAAGCGTGATGAACACTATTGACCATGCCGTAATCAGTTATGCCGGTGGAAACTCTTTCAATTCAAACAATGACCGCGCAAACCTCATTTGCTATAACTGCAAGATAGGCGTTGCCAATACGGAACTGAGCCATGGCAAGGAACACGGTTTTAATGCGGTGTACAGCAGCAGCGAAATACTTACCTTTAGCAATAACGTGGTAACGGACAACGCGAAATACCCCATTAACTCCAGCACCTTATATGGCCATGCTTACAACGGCACTAACGATTTTAGCGGCAACGGACAAGATTATATTTTCTTGCGCTACACCAACAATATTCAAGGCAATTACACTTGGCAAAAAACCAATGTTCCTTATTTGATAGATGGCAGCATCAGGATTGGAGACAACCAATCGCTCACGGTAGCGCCAGGCTCCTCTATTTTGTTTGAAGACGAAAGCGGGCTGAGGGTTGATGCAGGGGGGTATTTCCATGCCGAAGGAACCGTTGACGACAAAATATATCTTGGCGGCTTGGTAGAGCAGCCAGGCTCGTGGTTGGGCATTATCAACTACTCCAACGACCAGCGCAACATAATCGACCATGCCGAGATAGCTTACGCCGGTGGCGGGCCACATAACAGCAACGGCGATTTGGGTGCCATAGTGCTTTGGAGCAGTGCCTATCAAAAGGTGGCCAATACCATCATCCGCGACAACCCAGCCAATGCGCCTTGTGCCATAAACGCTCCTTATAACGGGGAGACCATAGTACTCAGCGGCAATACCATTATCAATATTGCCAGCGAGGAGTGCCAGTAAGAAAACCCGTGTCGGAAACCCCTGTTCCTTTGGCTGAAAATATGGATTGACTGTTTTATCAACTTTCAATTGGGGCAGGCAATGCTTTATACGCAGATGGAAGTGTAGCAAAATATTACCTTTGCACCCTTGATTAACCGTTTTTGCAACCCATGGCTAAGGGAAAAGGTAAGTTGGAGAAGTTTGCCGAACTGGGGCATATGCCCCACGTGTTCCAAAATTTTGATTATAAACAGCCGCAACTGCTTGGTGCCCAAGGCCCTGTGGATTTAAAGGGAAAGTGGGACGAGCTGGTTTTTAAAAACGGCAAGCCCATAGTGCTGGAACTGGCCTGTGGCCGGGGCGAGTACTCGGTGAGCTTGGGCCAGAGTTTCCCCGAAAACAACTACATCGGCATCGACATAAAGGGCAACCGCATGTGGACGGGCGCGCAACATGCGCTGGATTTGGGCCTTGCCAACGTGGCTTTTCTGCGAACCCGCATCGAACTGCTGGAGCGGTTTTTCGCCCCCGGGGAGGTGGATGCCATCTGGATTACCTTTCCCGACCCGCATTTGCGTACCGGTGCCGAGAAGCACCGCCTTACCTCGCCAAAGTTTCTGGAACTCTACCGTAAAGTGGCCAAACCCCAAGCCGCCATCCACCTAAAAACCGACGAGCCGATACTGCACCATTACACCTTGGAAGTATGCCAAGCCCAGCAACTGCCTGTGCTGCAAGCCATTGAGGATGTGTACGAAAACGGCAAGCCCGAGGGGCCGCTGGGCATCAAAACCTACTACGAGGGCTTGAACATTTCGGGCAGCAACAAATCGATGTACTTACAGTTCTTGCTGCAATAGGGCGAAAAAAGCATCCAAGTCGTCAAAAGATTTCTCGCCCGTTTTGGTTTCGGGGGCACCTTGCAAGTTGAGGCCCACAGCACCGTTGCGGCTGGCTTCTTGGTAAATGTCGGGCGAGGTGAGGGGCCAGTCCAGCAATACGGCATGTTGCTCCATCAAATCTTTAAACTGGGCCAATTGCGGCAACAGGGCCACCTCGTGGAAGTTGAGCAATAGATAGGCTATTTGGCCTTTCCAAGCCGCCGCCAAGTCGGCTATTTCGGGCAAGGGCAGGTTGGCGGGCAGTTCTAAAATAATAGGTACCCCCATGTTAGCATAATCCTGTGGCGCGCCGGTAGGGATAAGCTGTACATAATCCAGCCCCAATATCATGGCCGCTTCCTGTATGGCTTTCACATCCATGCGGCCAAATTCGCCGCAACGCTTGGGGCCTTCCAGCCAACCTATAATTTGCTGCGCATCGCGCGGGTTGATGTATTGCGGCGAGGCTGTATCAAAACAAAACCCCACCATATCCACCGCTTTCGACGAAAAATACCGTGCATCGGTAAGGTTTTGTATGGCTCCTGCCTTTAGTAGCAGTCTATCGTGGTGCATGGCACAAAGGTATGCAATTGCCATCATTACCGTAAAGGAAGAAGCCGTATCTTCAACCCACAACCCGTACCCCCTAACTCGTAACCCGCAACTCACCATGGATATCCAATGGCACTGCCTGCCTTTCGAGCAGCTATCGGCGGCACAATTATACCACATTACCGCACTGCGCGAGG
>CAYYZT010000185.1:0-6741 GCA_964476015.1 uncultured Chitinophaga sp. | reverse complement strand
CCCCTCGTACAGTGCGCGAAAAGCACCCTGCACCTCCCAGCCTTTGTTGTACCACGCCCAGCGGTTCATCACGTTTACCTGCTGGTTGAGCGGGATGTCCAAAAAGCCGTCATGGTTCATATCCGTTCGGGTGCGGAACGCATTGCCGTGTACCATGAGCAGCATGCTCAGTTTGGGGTTAAATTCGTGGCCCAGGTTCAGGTTCAGTTCGCTGCGGCCCATGTGGTTCAGGTAGGCGTTAAAGTGCAGCCTATCGGCCTCGTCGGGCTTCTTCAGCTCCACGTTTATCTGCCCCGCCATGGCCTCATAGCCGTTTACCACGGTGCCTACGCCCTTGCTTATCTGCACGCTCTCCAGCCAACTGCCGGGTATAAACGCCATACCGTAGGTGCGCCCCAGCCCGCGGATGCTGGGTATGTTTTCTATCATCAATTGGGTATAGATGCCGTCCAGCCCCAGCATACGGATGGTTTTGGCACCCGTAACGCCGTCGGCGAAGTTCACGTCTACGGCGGCGTTGGTCTCGAAACTCTCGGAAAGGTTGCAGCAAGCCGCTTTCTTAAATTCCTTTTCCGATAGCAAGATGCTGTTTACGGGGTTGGTAATGGAGTAGGAAGTGCTGCTGCGGGTGCCTTCCACCGTGGCTATGTCCAGCTCTATGGGCTTGTTGAGCACTATTTCCAGCAGTTCGCCGCCGGGCGTGGCATCCACGGTATCGTTGCCGAAACCGATATAGCTTACCACCAATTGGCTTTGGAACGGATGTTTCTCCAGCTTAAAGTAGCCATTGGTATCGGTAGTGGTGCCTATGGTGCTGTTGAGCCAATATACGTTGGCACTGTAAACGGGTATGTTGCCCTTTTCCGTGCTTTCCCACACGTGGCCCTCAATGGTTTGCGCTTGCAGGGCCGTGCCCACAAGCAATAGGATTATTAGGTACTGTATTTTTAAAAACATGGATTTGCCTCGTTTAATGAATAAAAACAGCCACGTAACGCGGCCAGTCCGTCATTCAAAAAAAGAGTGCTTAAATGCGATATACCTGCAAGGTGGCCAAACGCTCTTGTACCAGCGGCGGCGGCAGGTTGTGGTAATGGGGCAGGAAAGCGGTCGGTTCCGCTATGGTAAAATCGAAATCGGGGAGGGCAACCAAACCGAACGCGGGCAACAACGGTGCCTGGTAGGTATATTGCTCTTGGTTCTTTTGGGGGATGTCCAGTTTAAGGTAGTCTGCGGTTTCCTCGCAGCACTTATTGTCGTCGGTAGCACCTATCGGTTTTTTACAGGCCCCTTTGGTAATGGCGCAGCACGACTGGGCTTCTTCCCCGCTTTCCGCAAAAAACACGCTCACTCCCTCGTGGCCGCTCATCAGGCAGCTATGCTTGTATATGCCCACGCCCACCGTGGCCACCAGCATCAAGCCGGTAAGCAACAAACTGGATATGTAATGGCGTAGCTTCATTTTCCGTGGTCTATCGTCGGCGGACTGTCGACGATTAACACAAATCTATTCGAAAAAGTTATGCAACGTATTTGCAAGAAACGTAAAAGGCACCGTTCACGGGTGCGAACGGTGCCTTTTAATATATTTTAACAGAAAAAAATTTTATGCTTCTTGTTTTTTCCTGCGATCGTAGATTTTTTTGGCACCAAATGCCGCTCCGGCTAACAATATAGCTACGGCACCACCATCAACGGGTATGGCCAAAGGCGGTGGCGGCGGCGGCGGCGGGCCCGCAAACAATGGGCTGGCACTCAACACTATAAGTGCTGCCACGGATACTAGTATGCTGAAAAAATGCTTCATTACTAAGGGCTTTTGCAGAGGTCCAAGCCTAAGCTTGATGGTCAAATCTACGATTAAAATAGTTTATTTCCCAGAATTCACCAAAACTTTTTGCGTGAATATGTCCTTTCCATTATTCAGGCGTACAAAATAGTAGCCATCCACAATTGATTCCAAGGGGATAACAAACGTGCCGTTTACTTGGTTCAACCGTTGTGTAGCAATTACTTTACGGCCTGTAAGGTCAAACACATCCACAGTTGACGGATGCTCTAGATTGGCCAAGATAATATTTATATCCGTACCATAGGCATAAATCTTCACGTTTTGGCCCAATACGTTATCTATACCCACGCCGGTTTTCTCTTGTACTACTATGGTTTGGGTATAGCTGGTTTGGCAATTGCCGTTGGTGGCCACCAGTTCCACGGTGTAAGTACCCGCGTTGGCGTAAACGTGTACCGGGCTGGCATCGGTGCTAGTAGTGCCGTCGCCGAAGCTCCATGCATAGCTGGTAGCGTTGGTGGCGGTGCTGGCAAACGTTACCACATCATCTTGCGTGGCGGTAGCGGGTGCGGTAAAGCTCGCCGTTACGGGCGCAGGACCGGTTACCACGTAGGTTTTGCTCACACTGTAGCCGCTGGCGTGTACCAAATTCAAAGTATAGGTGCCCGTGGCGAGGTTGCCTACTGTTTGGCTGCCGTTGAAAGCTGGGTTAGTGGCCACGGTGTTGCCGTTGGCATCCACCAGTTCCATGTCCCATTCGGTGGTGCCGGGCTGGTTCAGTTCTATGCTGCCGTCGTTGGCGGCACAAGTGGCATCGGCCGTGTTCACGCTCATGGCCGGGTAGAAATGCAGGGCGAAACGGCCAGCCGCATCGCCTGTGGTAGCAGTGAAACTATAGCTTCCGGCGGTGCGCAAATCGGTCATGGTGCCCAGCAGGCGGTCTTCCAGGTAAACCATTGCGGTTGGGTCGAAAGCGTTCAAATCGGCAGCGATGGTGAAGCTGCCGTTGGTGCCTGCCACAAAATCAACCAAAACAATCTGCACCTGCGCCACCGAAGGCTGTGCGTATATGGAGTAGTTTTCCGCGCCGTCGTTCACGTACAGGCTCGGCTGGTTGGGCTTGCTCATCATTTTGCGGCCGTCAAACTCGGTATCGAACCCGGCGGTAAACGCTGCACCGAAAGCCACATAAGCGCGGTCGGCAAAGCCGTTGCCGGTTACGTCCAAAGTAAGCAGTTGCTCGTAGGCCGGGGCGGTACGCAGGTATCCGTTGGCACCGTTGCGCTTCATGCCGTCGTTAAACACTAGGTTCACGTTGTTGCTGCGGGCTTCCACTATAAAGGCTTGCGAAGAGCCTATGCTATTGCCCGGCAAAGTATTGTTTACCGCCACATAGGTACCGGCCAGCGGGCCGCTGGTTTGGTAGAAGTGCGCGGTGCCCTCTACCGAAGCGGTATTGGCGGCATACACGGCCTGCCAGTCGATGGGCGCGGCAAACGGGTTGGCCACCAAGTTCATACCGGCGCGTGTTGGCGCGTTGTTCACGCTACGGCGGGTAAGGCCCGTGCGGGTAATGGTTTGGCCCGTTACGAAGCTGCCCGTAAGGTCGATGGTGGTTCCGGCGGGCATGCGGCCAATAAAGCCTTGACCTTGTACAATCGGGCCAGTGGTGCGCACGTGCCATCCATCCATGTTACAGGTGTTCACGGCATTTTCGCGGTAATCGAACAAGCCGCCGTAGGGCGAATTGGCTTGCAGGTTGCTTGGGCTACAGTTGCTGGTAGGCAATATCTGGCTGCCGTCGGTAGCACCGTTCATGGTGGCTAGGCTAAAATCGTCGGCCCAGCCGCTTATAAAGGCACCGCCCACGGGCGCGCCGATGTAGAAAAAGTTATCGGCCGTATTGGTGGCGTAGCGCTCCACGGTAATGTTGCCGATTACGTTGTCATTATAGTTGGCGGTAAACTCATCTATCATGCCCGTATAATCGGCATTGCTGCCAATGGTGAGGCGGTTGTTGGTAGTAAGGTTGCCATCTATCAAAGCCAAGGTGCCATACACTTTCTGCGTACCGCTGGCAAGGCTCACGCCGTTGGCGTTGTCGATGCTCAGGTAGTGGAAGTTGTTGTTGCCGCTAACGGTTTGGGCGGCACTGCCCTTTAGGGTAACGGTGCCCGTGCCCCAGCCGGCATTGCCGTTGTTAACCAAGTTTCCGTGTACTTCCAAATCGTTGGTAGGTTGCGGAAAACCGCTTACCATCAACGCGTTTATGGTAACGCTGGCACCAGCGTCAATCGTTAAATCCTTTACGCTGGCGTTGGTAGTGAGGGAGGCTACGATAACCGGGTAGCGGCCGCTGCCTGCGCTGGTGTTCGGTATCACTACGTCGTCGGTGCTGATAGGCACCACGTTGCAGCTCCAGTTGGCGGCATTGTACCAATCGGTGCTTGTCGCACCCGTCCACCTGTTTTGGCAAGGCTGGGCCGTAGGGATGCTGAAGTTGTCGAAAGAAGCAAACTCGCCCGAAGAAGTGGCATAGCTCCAAAGCGCGCCAGCATAGCGCAGGTTGGTGTTGGCATAAGTTTGGTCTACCACGGTGCCACCGCTGCCATATGTAACGGCGGTAGGGTCGGCAAAGTTGAATGTTACGCTAGCATCGTAGCCACCATCGTTCACATACAACCTCCAAGTACCGTTGGCAGGATTATATTTTACGTGGATGTTGAACATATGGTCGCCGTTAATGCCCGCGGTATTAGGGCCGTCGGCTACCAAATCGGTCATGGTACCGGCGGTAAGGCCGCCCGTAAACCTAACCAGCTTCACGCGGTCGTTGCTGCCGCTTTCGCCCAATACCACGGCATAACCGTCGCCAGCGGTTGAGTAGGTGGGGCTGGTGGCGCCCAATACCATGGCCACGCCATAGTTGCTGGTGCCGAAGCCCGATGGATCGGGGCGGGTTTGTGCCATGTTGAAGTACCACTCCAGCTCGCTCGTAGCTTGGTTGAAGGTAGTGCTGTAGCGGCCGTTCATATCAAATACCACATAGGCTTTCCCTTGTGGGCTGGTATTGTTGATATCCAAGCGGTTGCTGTATATCTCGGCCAAGCCCGCACTGGCCTCTACCTCCGTCCAGGCGGTAGTTCCGCCGCTCGACGGGATGCCCACCGTAGTGTTGTTTGGCCTGTTGAAGTTGTCGAAAGCCACATAGGGCGAGGCCAAAGTAGTAGCGTTGCCTGCCAAGTATGGTTTTTTGTACACGGGGCCTCCGGCACAACTGGCGTTATTGAACGCGTAGATAAAGAAGTAGTAATTAGTGGAGGTGGATAGGCCGCTGGCGGTAAAAGTGTTTCCGCTGGCAGCGCTCACTACCGTGCCGCCGCCTATACTGTTGCCCGCGCTATAGCTCACCCCGTCAGTAGGGCCGAAGCTCAAGGTACTGCTGGTGCTGCGCACTACCAAGTAGCCGCTAGCCCCGCCCGATGCGGGGGTAAACTGGCCGTTGATGCTGGTTGCGGCTGGGGTAAGCACCAAATTGGTGGCTTGGTTTAGCGGGGCGGTACAAGCATTTACCCCGGCACCTGTAACCGATACGTTTACCTGGGTGGCCCCGGTGCTGGTATGGGTAATGTTGCCATTATAGCTGGTTACGGCCACGGGCGAGAAGCGAACCGTTACGGTGCTGTCGGCCACGGTGCCCGATACGGGGCCAAAGCTGATGCTGTTGAAAAAGTTGGTACCGTTTTTCGATACTTGGTAGCCCGCAGGGGCGGTTACCACAATCGGGTCGGTAAGGGCGGTGCCGCGCACGGTGTAGGTTTTAATGGCATTGCTGCCTACCAATACGTTGCCGAAAGCCAACGGCCCTACGGTATCGGTAGTAATGGTGGGTACCGGGATAACGCAGTAGTCGGCACTAAGGATAAGATCGTCGTAATACCAGTACTCGCTTGAGTTGTTGGTGGCCGCGCGAATTTTGATGGCTACACTGGTATGCCCATTAGGCAGGGTTAATTCTATATAAGCCGTTCCGTTGATGCTGGAGCAAGAGGTATAAGTGTTGTTGCTGCCGTTTACCGTTTTGATGGCGGTGCCATTGGCGGTATATGCCCAGCTATTATCGCTGCCGGTAGTACAAGCCAGAACGGTTACTTCGGGGGTGGTAGTAAATGCTGCGCCGTCGAAAGCTACATATACTTCAAAAAAATCGGCAACGTTCTCCAAACCGCCAACAGCACGCAGGTAAAGGCTGATTTTGCTGTTGGTAAAACCAGCGATGCTTACCTCATCGTAAGTATCGGTTTGTTGGTTGTTGCCACCCATCCTACGGCCCAAGCTGCCTGTACGGGCGGCCGCTGCCAAGGTAGTGGTGGTGCCCGTTACGCTATAGTTCCAGTTGTTGCTGGTGCCGCCGCCGGTTTCAAAGCCTTGGCCGAAGTGCGTGCCCGATGTAAGGTCGTCGTCGTTTACCGTAAGGGCAAAAGTGCCCTGTGTGCCTACCGATGCACTGGTGCCGCCGCTTACGCTGCCCAAGCTGAAGGACAGGTTGCCCGTGCCGTCGCAAATGCTGTTGTTGGTCACGGTAAGGGTTACGGTTTGGTTGGCACTACTACCCGCAGGGAAGGTAACGGTTTGGCTGGTAAAGCCGCCCACACGGGCATTGCCGCTGGCCAAGCTTACGGTTGCCGTGGTGGCGTTGGTGCCGCTGGGGTTGGTAATGCCCACGGTAAGGTTGTAGGTGGTGTGGGTGCCTTCGGTTACAGTGGCACTGGCCGTGGTAAACTGTACGGTGGTGGGCAGCGCGTTGGTGCTTTGGCTGCCGGTAAGGGCAGTGGCGTACACCGGACCACCGCTGCAGCCCGTGCTATTATATGCGTAAATATAAAAATAGTAAGGCGTGTTGGGAAATGGGCCGTTAGCGGTAAACGAGGTGCTGGCAGTGTTGGCGG
>CAYYZT010000184.1:1633-6801 GCA_964476015.1 uncultured Chitinophaga sp. | reverse complement strand
GCGGGGTAAGGCCCCATTTGTTTTGTATGCCGTACACCATCCCTACTTTTGGGTTGCGAAAACCTTGGTAAAACTCCACGGTAGCTGCCGCTATGGGGGTAATGGTGTGGTAAAACTCGCCGGTACCGTTAATGTAGAATTGAAAATCGACCGTATCGGCTAGCGTGCTGCGGCTTTGGTATCCGCTACCATACGAGTTTTTGTTGTTGAACGCAAAGCCAGCCCCGGTGCCAAAATAGAGGTGGTGCCCCTTTTTCAGCTTTAAGCGATAGCCTATGGTGGCCAGCGGCTCCACCGCTAGAAACGATTCGCTGGCAAACGCTTGGTGCTCAAAAAGCCCATTGCCCGAAACATATTCCAAGTCATGCTTCAAACGCACTACGTTTCTCTTTAAGCCCACGCTCAGTTGTACATTAAAGGCACCTTTTTGCCACCCACTGGCAAACATAAAGCCCAACGAGGGCTTGAACGGAAGCGTGAACTCATCGCCCCTGAAATATTGCGGGTCGGTATTATTGATAAGCTTGGTGGTTTCCACCATAGGCCCAAAAGAGAGATGCCAGTTGCCCGGTTGTGCGGTGGCGGTATAAAGCCCCAATAGGAGCAAGGGCAGGATAAAAATCCTTTTAGTATCCATGGGATGGTTCAATGTGGATGAGATACGGACCTAATAACTTTAAAACAGAGCGGTTTATTTTATTGGTAAAGGAAGTAGGGGTTGCAAAACCGTGTCTTTGGTTCATACAACGAGAGGGTATTGGGCATAAAACCACTTGAATTTTGGTTTACAGCTTCTCTCAATTTATGGGGATTAAGCCGATAACCAATCAACAATAACTTTTTTTCCGTGGACTGTGGACCATCGACCGTGGACCATCAAACAACCGCTTCGCTAAAATCGAACCCTGCATACGCCTTGCCGATGGCATCGAGGGTGGCGTACAGTTCGTCGAGTTCATAAGAGCTCACGAGGATTTTGCGGTACTCCTTTACGCCCGGCATACTGCGGAAGTAGTTGGTGTAGTGACGGCGCATCTCCACTATGCCAAGGCTTGTGCCTTTCCATTGCACGGAGTATTCCAAATGTTCGCGGCAAGCCTGTATGCGCTCTTCCAACGTGGGTGGCGGCAGGTGTTCGCCCGTGGCCAAATAGTGCTTCACCTCGCGGAAAATCCACGGATGGCCGATAGAGGCGCGGCCAATCATAATGCCGTCCACGCCGTAGCGGTCGCGCATTTCCTTGGCCTTTTCGGGGCTGTCCACGTCGCCGTTGCCGAAGATGGGAATCTTGATGCGGGGGTTGTCTTTTATCTTGCCGATGAGGGTCCAGTCTGCCTCGCCCTTGTACATCTGCACACGGGTACGGCCATGTATGCTGAGTGCTTGCACGCCGATATCTTGCAGGCGTTCGGCCACTTCCTCAATGTTCTTGGTACTCTCGTCCCACCCGAGGCGGGTTTTTACCGTTACGGGCAGGTGCGTGTTTTTAATCACCTCTTCGGTAAGGCGAATCATTTTGGGGATATTCTTTAAAATGCCCGCCCCGGCATCTTTGCACACCACTTTTTTCACTGGGCAACCGTAGTTGATGTCCACCAGTTCGGGGTTGGCGGCGGTAACAATGCGGGCCGCTTCGCCCATAGATAGGCCGTCGCCGCCGAAAATCTGTATGCCGATGGGTTTTTCGTAATCGAAAATGTCCAGTTTCTGCACACTCTTGTCCGCATGGCGGATGAGGCCCTCGCTGCTGATAAACTCCGTGTACATCAAATCGGCGCCTTGCAACTTGCACAGGCGGCGAAACGGCGGGTCGCTCACGTCTTCCATAGGCGCGAGCAACAACGGGAAATCAGGCAGTTCTATAGGGCCGATGTTCATTTTTGGTTTGGTTGATCAGTTAATCGGTTTATCCGTTGATTAGTTAATTGGTTATTAGTAATTGGTGCTTGGTGTTAGGGTATATTCGGTATGAGTGGTAGTAACCATCAAAACATATGGTTGGTTCCTAGTCCTAGTCTCTCTTGCTACTTGATGCTCACAACTTGATACTACTTGCTTCTTGATAGTTGCCCGATAAACCGGTCAACAGATAAACCAATCAACCAATAACCACCAAATTAAACCGTAAATTTACGTCCGTTCCACGCAATTGTCAATTAGTGACCCAATTCGACCAAACATACTACCGCAACTACCGCATGATGCTGGCCCTTTTCGGGCTATGGATGGCGGCATATGCCGTGGTAAATTTTGTGCTGCTGCCCCTTGGCATTACCGTGGCATACGGCACCGAGGCGATAGCAAAGTTGCATGCTGGCGACATTTCTTTCCTTTCGCCCATGTTTCTGCGCCTTATGCAGTTGGTACATGCCGGGGGCACATTTTTGGTTCCGGTTTTTTTGCTTGCGGCAATCTACAAGGAACGGCCACGCCAAATAATCGGCTCCGTTTCGCGCCCGCCGTCCACGTTGCTGTTGTTGGGGTTTTCGGCCACCATACTGAGCCTGCCGTTTATCTATATGGCATTGCAGGTAAACCAAAACCTACCCCTGCCCAATACCGCCGTGGAGCTGGAGAAAGTGGCCGTGGCACAGCAAACCAAGCTGCTGGGCGAAGCCGGCTGGGTGGCCATAGTAAGCAACATCTTTGTGTTTGCCATTATGGCCCCGTTGTGCGAGGAGTTCTTTTTCAGGGGGGCGTTGCAGCGCATCCTTTATAGGCTTACTTCGCACCAGCATTTGCCAGTCATACTCACTGCCTTCGGTTTTAGCGCCATCCACATGCAATTCGAAGGTTTTATCCCCCGTTTGATACTGGGCATGATGTTTGGCTACTTGGCCCTGTGGAGCGGCAATATCTGGGTATCCACTTTTTGCCATTTTGTGTACAACGGCGGCCAGTTGCTGCTGTTCTACCTTTACCAGCACCAAGTGATAGCCGTGGAGCCCGACCAGCAAATGAATATCCCGTTTTATCTAAGTTTGTTTTCGGCGATAACCACCGCGCTGGTGCTGAAACAATTTTATACCCGAACGATTATTAAACAAGACATACCGGAATAATGGAAAAAGGTTGGGTAAAAGCATTCGAGACCATGCTGCCGTACCGTGCCGACATCATCAGGGCGGTGCTGGAAGAGAACGATATTGAGGCGGTAATCATCAACAAGCAAGATTCGGCTATTATTTCCATCGGCAGGCAGGAGGTTTACGTGCCCGAGGAAAAACTTTTGAAGGCCCTACAAATCATCGACAATGACAGCACCGCAACCGCCGAAGAAGAAGAGTGACCTTGCCGTGCGCACCGTTACGGGGCTGCTGTTTGGCGGCGTAATGGTGGGCGGCATAGTGGCCCACTTGTATAGCTTTACGCTGCTTATGGCGGTAGTAATGGTGCTCTCGCTGCGGGAATTTTATGCCATTACGGCACACCAGCGCGCTGATAGCAAAGTGGCCCGGTGGTACTTGCCATTGATTGTGCTGGCCTCACTTGCGGTATATGCCGCTGCTTTTGCCGATAGCTATTTCCCGGCCATGGTGGATGGCATCCGCTTTACGTTGTTGCTGCCCGCGCTGTTCTTCGTTTTTTTCTCGTTGGAGCTTTTCTCGCAGTCGAAAGATACGTTCCGCAACATAGGCCACCACATTACGGCGTTTGCTTACTTGGTACTGCCGTTTACGCTGCTGATGTACCTTACCAATACCGGCGGCGAATACACGTGGCGGCCCGTGTTGGCCATTATTTTGCTTATTTGGGCCAACGATAGCTGTGCTTACCTAGTGGGCAGGCAGCTAGGCAAAACCAAGCTGATACCCCGCATATCGCCGGGCAAAACCATAGAGGGCAACGCCGGGGGGGCGGTAGGCTGCGCCGCTGCGGCCATAGGGCTGTATTACCTGATACCTGTGCCGGGTTGGCAGATATACGATTGGGTGGTTGTGGCCATCCTTACCAGCATTTTTGCCACCGTGGGCGATTTGGTGGAATCCATGCTCAAGCGCAACCTCGGCATCAAAGACACCGGAACCCTGCTGCCCGGCCACGGCGGCATATTGGATAGGTTCGATGCGTTTTATTTTACAGTGCCTTTTGTGGTGGCTTATCTGGCTTTGAGGGGGCTGGTTTGATTTTTTTGGTCGACGGCCAACGGTCTTTCTGTTTAATCTAAACACTAGGAACACTAAGAAAATGCACTAAGGCCACTAGGATGCTTATTAATGTAATTTTCCACGGTTTAAAACAAAAACGGCCACCCTTGCAGGCGGCCGTTGTCTTTTGCTTGCTTATGCTTACTGTATCACGATAACGTAAGTATTGCCGTTGGCGGTTAGGTTGGCCGTGGCATCGCAGGTGCCGTTGCCGTAGTCTACCGTAGCTACTTCGATACCGTCCACGCTGTAGGTAATCACGCCCTCGTCCAAATACGGGCAGCAAACGTTCTTTTGTAGTGTCTCGTCAATTTGGATGGCATACGGCGTGCCGTCGCTAATCTCTCCGTGGGCCGAGCCGGTAATGCCGTACACATCGTCGCAAATCCAAAGCAAGGTGCCCTCGCCTTCCAGCCACGTATGTTTGCGGGTAGAGTTCCAAGTAATGATGCCGCCATCGGGCTTGGTAATGCGGCCGTTGTTGTCGTCCACGCCAAATACCAGTTTGTTTTGCCCGTTGCGGCCCTCGTTGGCAATCATCTTGGTGCCTTCAACCTTGTGGTTGTTCACGTAGTAGTTATTGAAAGTCATCGTTACTTCCGTGCCGGGGGTGGAATAGAACCCGGAGTATGCCAAGTTAACTATGCCCTTGCGATGCACGCCGTAAGCATCGGTGCAGCCCGTGCCGAAATTGATTTCGAGTGTCATCGGGAAGTTGCCGCCGTTGGTATTGAGCGTTACTATGGCACAGGTATCTACGGATGATACCCATTGAATAATGTTTTGGCCCGTTTTGCCCACGCTGTCGCTAAACTGGCCCGAGCGCGACTCTTGGTCGGCAATGCGATAGCTGTCGCTATTGATGTTATCGGATACGCTGGCATCCTCGGCCAACAATTGGTAATTGATATCGGTGCGTTTCTTTTCCAGATTGCAAGAGATAAAACCGATTGCGAAAATGGCCGTGGCCAACAATAACTGCATGGTTTTCATAAGAGTAGCGTGATTGGTTCGGTACAC